>DATKBQ010000001.1:0-9152 GCA_035546375.1 Planctomycetota bacterium
CGAGGGAGCCAAGCTGATCGTGTCGCAGGACCCGCTCATGTTCGGCCAAGGCGGCTTCGATGTGCGCAAGGGCGAGAGCGGGCCCGACGGCGCCTTCGAGCTCGCCGCGGTCGCGCCCGGGCGCAGCGACCTCAAGGTCGAAGCCGACGGCTTCCTCGAGACCTCGCGCGCGCTCGAGCTGACCGACGGCCGGCGCGCCGGCGACCTGGTGATCCAGCTCGACGGCGGCAACTCGATCTCCGGCGTCGTGCTCTGGGAGCCGGGCCGGCCCGCGGCTGGCGCCCGGGTCAAGGTCGAGTTCGACATGAGCCAGATGGCCGGCATGGGCGCGTTCAACGCCATGTCGGGCGCCGACGGGAAGGGCAAATCCGACGCGGAAGGCCGCTTCAGCGTCACCGGACTGGGCAAGGGTCCGTTCACGGTGCAGGCCTCCGCGCTTCCCGAGGGGGAGCCGGATCGGGATGCCCCGGACACGCGCGATAACGAGATGCTCAACAACGAGGGAAGGGTCACCGGCACCTACGCCAAGTTTTGGCGGACGCGCGCCGACGGGGTGAAGCCGGGCACGAGCGGCCTCGAGCTCGTCCTCGAGCCGCCGCTCGGAATCGACGGCGTCGTCGTCGACGACCTCGGCGCGCCGCTGGCGGAGTTCGAGGTCCTCGCCCGCATGTCGGGCCAAGGCCTCTTCGGCGGCCTCGGTGCCGAGACGCGCAGCGAGGAGTTCGAGGACGAAGCGGGGCGCTTCCGGCTCGAGGGCCTGCGCCGCGGCACCTGGGAGCTGCAGGCGCGCGCCGAGCGACACGCGCTCCCCGATCCGGTCAAGCTCGACGTGCCGCGGGCGGATGGCGCGCAGCCGGTGAGGCTCGTCGTCCAGCGCGCGGCGATTGCCTCGGGCGTCGTGCTCGACCCCTCCGGGATCCCGGTCGCCGGCGCCGAGGTCGCCGTGCAGCTCACGATGCAGGAGATGATGCGCGACCGCGAGCAGCGCGAGCCGGCGAAGTCCGGCCCGGACGGCCGCTTCGAGCTCGAGGGCGTGCCGCCGGGAACGGTCTCGCTCGTCGCGAAGAGCGACGGCTACGCCCCGAGCGCGCTTGTGCCGATCCAGGCCGAGCCCGGCGCGCCGGTCGAGGAGATCGTGCTCCGCTTGCGCGTCGGCGGGCGGATCCTGGGCGAGATCTTCAACAAGGCAGGCCTGCCCGCGGCGGGCGAGCGCATCCTCGCGCAGACGCCCGCGGGGATGGACCAGATGTGGGCCAGCTCCGACGGCAGCGGCCAGTTCGTGCTCGAGCACGTGGCGCCGGGCACCTGGCAGGTGATGGCCATGCCGAGCCTCTCGGGCGGCGACGGCGGCGAGGGCCAAGATTTCGCGGCGCTCTTTGCCGACATGCGCCTGACCATGGCCGAGGTCAAGGACGGCGAGGACGTGCACGTTTCGCTCGGCCGGCCGCCGAAGGCACCGGTCAAAGTGCGCGGCCGGATCACGCTCGGCGGCGAGGGAGCCGGAGCCACGGCCGTGAGCTTCATCGCCGACGGCGGCAAGGGCATGGAGTCGATGCGCTTCACGAGCTCGGACGCCCAGGGCCGCTACGAGGTGCAGCTCGATGCCCCGGGAAGCTACCTGACCACGGTGCAGAAGATGGGGTCGACCGGCGGCCAGCAGCAGAGCTTCGACCTCCACGTGCAGATCCCCGAGCAGCCCGAGCACCGGCTCGACATCGAGCTGCCGGTGGGCGGCATCTCCGGCCGCGTGCGCGGTGCCGACGGCCAGCCGACGGCGGGCGCGCGCATCAGCCTGATGGTCGACGGGCCCATCGCGAACGGCTCGCTAACCGGTGGCCACTACGCCGAGCTGGAGACCGACGCGGACGGCCGCTACGAGCTGGACTGGCTCGACGAGGGCACCTACGAGGTCTCCGCCGGCGGCGCGCCGTTCGGCGGCCTCTTCGGCTCGGACGCGCAGTTCGGCCGCCAGGTGAAGAGCGGCCTGAAGCTCTCCAAGGGCCAGTGGCTGCGCGACGTCGACTTCAAGCTGGGGCACCCCGGGGCCATCGCCGGGTCGGTGCACGACGGCGCAGGCCAAGCCGTGGCCGATGCCGCGATCTTCGTGCGCGACGAAGGCGGGCGCACGGTCGACCGCTTCTCCATGGTCACCACCGATCCGGCCGGGAACTTCACCTATGGCGGCCTGCAGCCGGGGCGATACTCCGTCTCGGCGCGCAGCTCCACGCTGGTCTCATCCGGCACCGCCCAGGTGCAGGTGCGCGGCGGCGAGACGAGCCAGGTGAAGCTGGTCCTCGAGGGCGGCACGATCCTGATCGTCAGCCTCTCCGACGGCGAGGGCAACCCGGTCAACTGCGAGATCAGCGTGCTCGACGCGGATGGCCGCCAGGTGAACGGCCTGTGGTCGTACTCCGACATCATGTCGATCTTCCAGGAGGGCGGCTTCTCGACCCGCGAGCAGCGGGTCGGACCGCTGCCGCCCGGCAAGTACCGCGTGATCGTCGTCTCGAAGGCCGGCGAAACCGTCGAGAAGCCGGTGACCTTGAGCGGGCAGCCGGAGCGCAAGCTCAACCTGCGCTTGAAGGAGTAGCGAAAGGGGCCCGGCCCCTACTCCACGTAGCCGAGCGCGCTGAGGCGCTGCCTCAGCAGCAGGGAAGCCAGCCAGTTCTCGAGAATCGGCCTTGCGGCGTCGTATGCGGCTACCATGAGGATCGTGCTACGGCTCGACGGATCCGTCGCCCGGCTGCGCCGCCGCGCCTGGGTTTCCCAGCTCGTCCGCGAGCTCTCGCTGCACCTCGCGCTGGCCCTGTTCGCCGCCGGCGCAATCGCGCTGGCGCTGCGCTTCGGGCTCGGCTGGTCGCGCCCCGACGCTGCGATGGCCCTTGGACTCGTCGCCCTGGCGCCGCTCTCCGCCTTCCTGCGCGCGCGGCCGGGGCTCTTGAGCCGGCGCGGCGCCGAGGCCTGGCTCGACGTCCGCTCCGGAGGCAGCGGCCTCGTGGTCACCGCCGCGGAGCTCGACGATCCCCGCTGGCGCGCGGAAGCGGAGCGGCGCCTCGCGGGCGCGCCGGCTCCGCCGCGCCTGCGGCTGGCTCGGCCGCTCCTGAAGCTCGTCCCCGCGCTCGGCTTCGCCGCGGGCGCGCTCGTCCTCGAGCCGCCGCCGGCGCGGGCCGGCACGCCGCAGCGCGCCGTGCTGGGCGTCGTCGAGCGCATCGAGGAGAAGCTCGCGACGCTGGAGGAGACGCTCCAGCTCGATCCGGTGGAGGCCGAGGAGCTGCACGCGCGCCTCGAGCGCCTGCGGGCCGAGGCGGGCGAGGCTCGGCCCGAGGCGAGCTTCGAGGCCGTCGACCGCCTCGAGGAGCGCCTGGAGGCGCTCGCGCGCGAAGCCCTCGACGAGGCGGAGCGCGCCCGAGGCGAGCTCGCGGCGGGATCCGGCCAAGACCTCGCGGCCGAGCAGGCGGCGCTGGAGCGCGCCCTCGAGACGCTCTCGCGCTCCGCCCTCGCGCGCGAGCTGCCGGAGTCGCTGCGCACCAAGCTGGACGCGAGCCTGCGCCTGCCCGAAGGGCTCGAGCTGACCCAGGCCGAGCTGGCCGGCATGTCGCAGGAGCTGCGCGAGCTGCTCGCGGCGCGGCTGGGCGAGCTCGCGCAGGCGGGCCTCTTGAAGCCCGGGGACCTGCGGCGGGTCGAGAAGCTCGCCTCCCTCGAGGGCTTCCAGCCGACCGAGCACGTCTGCGACGAGGACTGCCTGAAGCCGGGCGGCACGTGAACGGGCCTGGGCAGCGCCGTGTGCGCTGGAGGAGGCGAGTTGCCGGGACGGGGCGGCGTGACCCGCGGCCGGGGGGACGCCGAGATGATCTGGGGCGAGGAGACGCCCGGCGCGAGCGAGCGCTTCGAGGCGAAGAGCCTGCCGGCTGCGCAGCTCTTCGATCCCGAGTCGAGCGCCGTGCTCGCGGTCGGCGCCGCGCCGCCGGTGGTCGATCCACGGGCCGAATCGGCGGGCTTGGCCGAGGCCTCCGTGTCGGCGGGCAAGACGGCGTGGCGCCGGCGCCTCGCGCCGAGCCACCGCGAGGCGGTCAAGGCCTTCTTCTCGGGGCCGCGACGGGAATGACCGCCGCCCCCCGAGCCTCGCTGCTCTCGCCCGCCGAGGTCGAAGGGGCGCGCGCGGGCGCCGAGCGCATCCTCGAGGGTCTCGACCGCACGCTGCTCGGCCAGGAGCGGCTGACGCGCCTCGTCTTGGTCAGCTGCCTGGCGCGCGGCCACGTCTTGCTCGAGGGCGTGCCCGGGCTCGGCAAGACCGAGCTGGTCAAGGCGCTCGCGGCGTTGCTCGGGGTCGCGTTCCGGCGCCTGCAGTTCACTCCGGACCTCTTGCCCGGGGACATCACCGGCGGCCACATCCTCGAGGAGCAGGGCTCGGGACGACGCGCGCTGGTCTTCCATCCCGGGCCGGTCTTCGCGAACGTGCTCCTCGCCGACGAGATCAACCGCGCCTCGCCGAAGACGCAGTCCGCGCTGCTCGAGGCGATGCAGGAGGGCCGCGTGACGGTGCTCGGCGAGACCCGCGAGCTGCCCCGGCCGTTCTTCGTGCTGGCGACCCAGAACCCGATCGAGCTGGAGGGGACGTACCCGCTGCCCGAGGCGCAGCTCGACCGCTTCCTCTTCAAGCTCGAGGTCGAGGGCGTCGGGCGCGTGACGCTCGAGCGGATCCTGAACGAGCGCCGCGCGGGCCGGCCGCCCGAGCTCGAGTCCGTCGCCGGCCCCGAGGAGCTCGCGCGGCTCTTCACCGCCGTCGACGCGATCTACCTGCCGCGCGCGGTCGCCGCCTTCATCGCGCGGCTGGTGGAGGCCACGCATCCGCGCTCGAGCTTGGCGAGCGAGCGCGTGCGCACCTACGTGCGCCACGGAGCCTCGCCGCGCGCCGCGATCGCGATCGGCGAGGCCGCGCGCGCCCACGCGCTGCTCGGCGGGAAGCCCAACGCGGGCTTCGACGACGTGCGCGCCGTGGCCGTGCCCGCGATCGCACACCGGCTGGTGCTCGACTACCGCGCGCGGCTGGACGGGCTGAGCGCGTCGGACCTCGTGCGCTCGCTGCTGGAGGAGATCAGCGAGCTGGAGGAGGAGCCCCCGGGAGGCCTGGATGGGCGCTGAACGAGTGAGCCGAGCGCTGCGCTTCGCCGCGGCCGCGCTGCTGCTTGCAGCCAGCTCCGCGGGCGAGGTGAGGGTCTGGCTTGGCGGGGCACAGTCGACGACCGTGGACAACGTCCGCGTGCGCGCCTGGAGCCCCTGGCCGGAGGGCCTGCACAAGGGCTACCGGCCGAGCTTCGTCGAGCTGATCAACGAGAACGACCGCGAGCGGCGGGTCGATCTCCAGCTTCGCGACAGCCAACCGGAGCGCTGGGTTAGGCGCGGACTGCGGCTCGGGCCGCGCAGCCGCGCGCGCGTCGAGCTGATCGAGCCCGTGCACGCGATCGGCGGCAGCTCGTCGTCCCTGCGTGTGACGCTCGACGGCGGAGAGCGGACGGGAGTCTCGGGCCTGGGCTCCGGCGGTCGGCCCGATCCGCGCTCGCATCCGATCGTGGTGCTCTGTCCGTCGCGCCCCGAGCCGGGCGCCGCCGAGCGCTGGACAGCCGAGCTGTCGACCCAGGTCCTCGCGCGTTCGCGCGAGGTTTTCACATCGCATGGGATGCGCAGGATCGCAGTCCAGTCGGCGGCAGCCGAGTCGACGCCCGAAGAGCCCAACGACGACATCCCGGTCGCCGCCGTCCTCTTCGACGAGATGCCCGGCCGCAGCGAGCCCTGGTCGAGCCTCGACCTGGTGGTGATCGACACGCGCTCCGGCCTGCCCGAGCCGGAACGGATGGCACCCCTGCTCGAGTGGGTGCGCACGGGCGGCGCCCTCGCGCTCTTCGGTCCGCGCGCGATGGAGCTCGCCCAGGCCCAGCCGGAGCTCGCGCCCTGGCTGGAGGAACGCTTCCGCGGCAAGGCGCGCTTTGGCGCCGCCGCGCCCTACGCCTGCGGACTGGGGACGCTCTTCGTGAGCCCATCGGACGGCCTGTTCGCGACAGCGGAGCAGGTGGCGACCGTGCGCTACGCGGTGGCGCACGCGCGCGGCTTCGTGCCCGACCCGGCGGGCTACGAGCTCGGCGAGCTGAAGCTCTCGATCCCCGGCCTCGCCGCGATCCCCTACCGCGCGTTCACGCTCCTGCTCATCGCCTTCGCGATCCTGATCGGGCCGGTCAACTTCATCCTGGTCAAGAGGAGCGGCCGTCCGGCGCTGTTGCTCCTGACGATCCCCGCGCTGGCCCTGGTCACGTCGCTCCTCCTGTTCGGCTACGCCGTCTTCTGGCAGGGCCTCGACGTCAAGACCGCGTCGCATTCGTACACGGTGCTCGACCAGCGGACGCACCGCTCGGCGACGGCGGAGTCTCGCATGCTCTACGCCGGCATGGCGCCGGGCGAGGGGCTGCGTCCAGGGGCCGGCACGGCGGTGCACGCCGTGATCCCCAAGCCCGAAGGCTTCCGGAGACAACCCGAATTCGTGCTGCACGTCGAGCTCGGCGAGGAGACGTTGTTGAGCGCCGACTACCTGCCCTCGCGCAAGGCTGTGAACCAGGTCCTCTTGAGCGACCGCGCGGCGCGGGCGCGGCTCGAGGTCGAAGCGACCGGGGAGAAGCTGGCGGTGACCAACGGCCTGGGCGCGCGGATCGACGAGCTCCTCCTGCGCGACCGCGACGGGGGATGTCACCGTCTCGCCGCCGCGCTCGAGCCCGGCGCGCGCGCGGAGCTCGAGCCGGTCGAAGAGGCGCAGGCGATCGACCAGGCGCGCCTGATGTGGGGCCTGAATCCAGTGGGCAGCCAGTTCGAGCTGAGGCCTGCGACCTACGTGGCGCAGCTCGCGCAGGCGGCCTTCACCGACGACTGCGGGATCGAGACCAACGAGCTCGCGGGCCGGCACCGCGTGCTGGGCGTGCTCGACCTGGCCGAGGAGGCCTGGCGGTGATCGCGGCGCTCGAGGTGCAGACAATCGTCAAGCGCTTCAAGTCGCTGGTCGCCGTCGACAAGGTCTCGTTCGCGGTGCAGCCGGGCGAGATCTGCGGCTTCATCGGGCCGAACGGCGCGGGCAAGACCACGACCATGCGCATCTGCTCGACCCTGGAGCTGCCCGACCGGGGCGACGTGCGCGTGGGCGGCCTCTCGGTGCTCACCGAGCCGCGCGAGGCGCGCGCGCTGCTCGGGTTCATGCCCGACGCCTACGGCGTGTACGCCAACACGACGGTCGCCGACTACCTCGACTTCTTCGGCCGCGCCTACGGCCTGCACGGCGAGCGGCGCCGCGCGACGATCGCGCAGGTGATGGAGTTCACCTCGCTCGAGCCGCTCGCGTCGAAGGAGATGCGCGCCCTCTCCAAGGGCATGAAGCAGCGCTTGTGCCTGGCGAAGACGCTCCTGCACGACCCGGCGGTCCTGATCCTCGACGAGCCGGCCTCCGGGCTCGATCCGCGCGCGCGCGTCGAGCTGCGCGAGCTCCTGCTCGCGCTCGCCGCGGGCGGCAAGGCGATCCTGATCTCCTCGCACATCCTCAGCGAGCTGGCCGAGATGTGCCACACGCTGGTCGTGATCGAGCGCGGTCGGATCCGCGGCACGGGGACGCTCGGCGCCATCCGCCGCCAGCTCGCGCCGCACGCCCAGGTGCGCCTGCGCGCGCTCGAGCCCCTGGAACGCGTCGAGCGAGCGCTCGCCGAGCAGCCGGGCGTCGGCGCCGTGCGGCGCGACGGCGACGCGCTCGTCTTCGACCACCAGGGCGGCCAGGAGGACCTCGCGCGGCTGCTCGAGGCCCTGGTGCAGGCCGGGCTGAGGCCGGTCGAGTTCGCGCTGCGCGAATCCGACCTGGAGGACATCTTCCTCTCGCTGACCGAGGGCCAGGTCCAGTGACCGCGCTCGGCGCACGCGCCTCCCGGGCGCTCGAGCCGCTCGGCGATCGCCTGAGCCCGATCCTGGTCAAGGAGGTCCGCCAGGCGCTGCGCGGGCGCTACTTCCGCAACCTCTTCTGGTTCACGCTCTGCGGGGCGACGCTGGTCGGAATCCTGGTCGTCTCGCGGGCGGTCGCCGCCGGCGAGCTCGCGACGGCCGGGCCGAACGTCTTCGTGGCCTTCGCCTGGATCCTGGCGATCGCCGTGCACGGGTTCGTTCCGCTCTCCGCGTTCATCTCGACCAGCGCGGAGTGGGACGAGAACACCTACGACCTGCTCGTGCTCTCGAACCTGCGGCCGCGCCAATTGGTCCTGGGCAAGCTCGCGTCGACCGTGATCCAGGCGCTGCTCTTCTACTCGGCCTTCGGCCCGCTGCTCGTGTTCGCCTTCCTGCTGCACGGCGTGGACCTCTTGAGCATCGGCGTCATGCTCGGGTGCTCGGTGGTCGTCAGCGCTTCGCTGTCGGTCGCGGCGATCGCGCTGTCGACGCTCGCCCGCGGGCGCTTCACGCGCATCGTGCTGCTGGGCGCGCTGGCCGCGGGGCTGGTCGCGATCACGCTCATGACCGGAGGGATGGCGAGCTTCCTGGTGCACATGCCCCAGATGATGCGCTCACCGGACTTCCTCAGCGGGATCCTCGTGTTCCTGAGCTGCTTCCTGGCGCTGGGCATGATCTCGTTCCCGGTCGCCTGCGCGAGGTTGGCGCACGAGGAGGAGAACGTCTCGAGCGGGCTGCGCGTGATGAGCCTGGTCTTGCTGACCGGCGGGCTCGCCTGGGCGCTGTACCTGTACCGCACCAGCGGCGACGAGGAGCACGTGCCGGGCTTCGTCCTGTCGGCCCTGGTGATCAACCTGGTGCCGCTGCTCTTCTACGCGACGGAGCGCGAGCCGCTCGGCCGGCGGACCCGGCTGCGCGTGCCGGCCCGGCGCGCGCTCGCCCTCGCACAGGCTCCGTTCCTGCCGGGCGGTGGCCGCGGGATCCTCTTCCTCGCGCTCTATTCCGCACTGGCGCTGGCCGGGGCGTGGCTGATCTTGAGCTTCCCGGCGACGGCTTCCTCGACCAAGGACATCGCCGGAGCCAAGGCCATGGTCGCCGTCGGTCTCGCCTACGCCTGGATCTGGATCGGGATCCCCGCCGGCATCGGCTCCTACTTCGCGCGCAGCCTGGCGGCGCGCAGCGCGGTGCGC
>DATKBQ010000002.1:0-3562 GCA_035546375.1 Planctomycetota bacterium
TGCTCCCGTGAGCTCCTTCCCGCGCCAGGGCCTCATGCGCCGGGTCGAGGGCGGAGCCTTCGTCGCCGCCAACGCCATCGTGACCGGCGACGTGACCCTGGGCGAGGACTGCGGGATCTGGTTCGGCTGCGTCGTGCGCGGCGACGACGCCCCGCTCACCATCGGCCGGCGCACGAACGTGCAGGACCTGAGCGTGGTGCACGCCGACACCGGCGTCCCGAACGTGATCGGCGACGAGGTCACCGTCGGCCACCGCGTCGTGCTGCACGGGGCGCAGGTCGGCGACCGCTGCCTGATCGGCATGGGCGCCGTCCTGCTCGGCGGCTCGCGCATCGGCGCGGAGTCCCTGGTCGCCGCCGGGGCGGTGGTGCGCGAGGGCTTCGTCGTCCCGCCGCGCTCGCTGGTCGCCGGCGTCCCCGCACGCATCGTGCGCGAGCTCGCCGCCGAGGAGGTCGCCGCCTTCGCCGCCAGCGCCGAGGGTTACGTGCGCAAGATCCGGCTCTACCTGGACGGCCCGACGCTCACGCGGTAGATCACGCCGCCCGCGCCGTTCTGGAAGTCGTAGGCGTCGCCGGAGGTGACGTAGACGCGCCCCTGGTCGTCGACGAGCACGTTCTCGGCCTTCATTCTCGGGTTGGCGGTGAGCTCGGCCAGGTCGAGCCAAGCGGGCTCGCCGCCGGTGCGCGCGTCGTGGATCCGCTGCGGATCGGGGATGAACCGGTGGACGCGCGCCGGCTTGGCGGAGATCACGTAGAGCGCTCCGTCGGGGCCGAAGTCCATGTCCGTGAGGTTGGCCGAGCGCCGTGTCGCGGCGTCGTACGGATCGAACAGCGCCACCAGCTCGGCCCGGATCGGCCGCGCCGGCTCGCCGCGCTCGTCGACGCGGATGCGGACGATCTCCGAGGTGGTGCGGAAGCCGAGGTACAGCCAGCCGTCGCGCCAGGCCAGCGCGCTGTGGCCCCGGCAATCGCGGGAGCCCCCGCCGGCGAGCGGGATCCGCGAGCCGAGGACGTGCTCGCTGGGCGGTGGACCTGCCCCGGCGTCGGCGACCAGCGGGCGCAAGTCGTAGCGCACGAGCACGCTGTTGTCCTTGGCGACCGCGTACAGCCAGTCGCCGACCACCAGGCAGTTGTCCGGCCCGTTGAGCCAGCCGTGGGGCGGCGGCGAGCTCCTCGGGTCGTGGTGCGGGTAGAGGCCGCCGGCCTCGATGTCGTGGCGCTCGACGACGTGCCAGGTCCCGTCGCGGCGCGAGTAGCGCAGGAGGCCGTCGTTCAGGTTCTTGGAGAAGGTGCTCTCGCCCTTTCGCTCCGGCTTGTCGATGCCCGAGAAGGCGCAGATGAAGAAGCTCTGCGAGCCCTCGTCCCAGCGCAGGGCGCAGTAGGGGCGATCGGTCTCGCGGTCGGCGGTGGGAGGCCTCGCGGTGCGATCCCAGAGCACGAACGGCGGCTCGGTGGGAACGGCGAGCACCCGGCCGTTGCGGCGCACGGCCTCGGAGACCTCGAGCGAGCTGGCGGGCTCGGCGACGGCCGGATCGACCTCGTACAGGGTGCCGGCCTGGTCCTCGACCTCCGCGCTGACGCCGCCGTACTCGCGGACCCTGCCCCGGCAGAGCGCAAAGAGTTTCCCGTCGACGAGGACCAGTCCTCGGGGGAAGGGCACCGCCGTGCTCACGCGCTCGACGAGGAACTGGGGTCCCGCGGAGCGGTTCGTTTCGGGCTCCTGGCCGGGCGCGGGCGTGGCGAGGAAGGCGAGGGCGAGGGCGTAGGCCGGCTGGAGGTTCACGGGCGGATCCTGGGGACTGGACGTGGAGCGGGCTCGGAGACGGCAGTGCGCCCGCCGCCGGCCGGCCCGTTCCGGGCCTCATGCAAGGCTCGTGCCGATTCGCCCCGCGGCGCCGCGGGGGCAGGGATTTAGGTCAAGACGCCGCGGGCGTCAGCCCCTGTTACGGGATCGACACATCCCTGCCGCCTAGAATACGGCCGCCATGGGTCCCCAGGAGCTCGATTCCTTCCCCGCCCGCGGCGCGCGCCTGCAGGCGCTCCTGGGCGAGCTCGACCGGCTCGCCGTCGCCTTCTCCGGGGGGGTCGACTCCGCCGTCCTCTTGCACGCCGCCCGCGCGGCCCTCGGGCCCCGGGCGGTGGGCGTGATCGCCGACTCGCCGTCGCTGCCGCGCCGCGAGCTGGAGGAGGCCCGGAGCTTCGCCGAGGGGATCGGCGCGGAGCTCGTGGTGCTCGAGACTGCCGAGCTGGACGACCCGCGCTACCGCCGCAACGACGAGCGGCGCTGCTACTTCTGCAAGTCGGCGCTGTTCGAGGCGATGGGCGTATGGGCGCGCTCGCGCGGGATCGAGACCCTCGCCTTCGGCGAGATCGCCGATGATCGACTCGACGACCGCCCCGGCGCGGCCGCGGCCCGCGAGCGCGGCGTGCGCGCGCCGCTCGCGGAAGCGGGCTTCACCAAGGACGACGTGCGCCGCTACGCGCGCGAGCACGGCCTGGCGGTGGCGGACAAGCCCGCCAGCGCTTGCCTCGCGTCGCGCATCGCCCGCGGGAGCGACGTCAGCGCCGGGGCGCTCGCGCGGGTCGAGCGCGCCGAGGAGGCGTTGCATCGCCTCGGCCTGCGCCAGCTCCGCGTGCGCGACCGCGGGCGGCTCGCGCGCGTCGAGGTCGGCGCCGGCGATCTCGACCGCGCCCGCGCGCTGGAGCCGGAGATCGCCGGCGCGCTCGCGCCCTTAGGCTTCGACGACCTCCAGCTCGCCGCCTACGTCCCGCCCGCCGAGCGTGGCCCGGCCGACTCCGGCAACTCCTGAGCCGCAGTCAACACCGTGGCCCTCGCTCGCAGGGAGATGCGGGAAACGAAAGCCAGAGATCTCGGAGTGACGCCGGCAGGCCAAGGGCGCTTGCCTGTCCGCAAGGCACCTTGGTAGGCCGCCGAGGAATGTCCGCGGATTCAAGTTGGCCGCCGGTCGCAATCGCTCCGCGTCGATTCGGCCGCTCGAGCGCCGAACCTACCGCGGAGTCAAGAGAGGCAGAGCTTTGCGCCCGAATGGCGGAACGAAGCGTGACGGTCGCGACCGGTGGGCAACTTGAATCCGCGGACATTTCGCGGCGGCGTACCAAGCACGTTCTACGGGGCGAAGTGAAATACCGAACCAGGTTCGATTCTTCAGCCTGCTGCCTCACTCCTGCTTGGTGGCGGCTGCAGGCTGAAGAATCGAACCTGGTTCGGTATTTCAGCGCTCAGCGCTGGAAGATCGGGAGCAGGCTCAGGGGGAGGGCGAGGAAGAGGCAGTTCATCGCCGTGGCGTAGCTCGCGCCGAAGTTCTCGTCGGTCCACGAGCCGTCGGGGAGCTGGGCGGCGAGCACGCGCTTGCGCTCCTTGGCCGCCCACAGCTCGAACAGGCGCCGGTCGCTGGCCTGCCACAGGGCCTGGGCCACGTAGAGGCGCTCGTAGAAGGGGTACGCGGAGAGCTCGAGCGCGCGCTCGTCGGTCTCGCGCAGCGCGAGCTGGCGCCAGAGCACCTCGAGCGCCTTATTCAGCTCGCCGCCGGCGTAGCGGCCGG
>DATKBQ010000003.1:0-3719 GCA_035546375.1 Planctomycetota bacterium
GACTTCTGGATCGGCGAGGGCGTGAAGATCTTCCGCGTCGACAACCCGCACACCAAGCCGTACGCGTTCTGGGAATGGTTGATCGCCGAGGTGCGCCGCGCGCATCCCGAGGTCTTCTTCCTCTCCGAGGCCTTCACGCGCCCCAAGGTCATGTACCGCCTGACGAAGCTCGGCTTCGCGCAGTCCTACACCTACTTCGCTTGGCGCAACAGCGCCCGGGAGATCCGCGAGTACTTCACCGAGCTGACGCGCACCCAGGCGCGCGAGTACTTCAGGCCCAACCTGTGGCCGAACACCCCCGACATCCTCACCGAGCACCTCCAGGCCGGCGGGCGTCCCGCCTTTGCGGCGCGCGCGGTGCTGGCGGCGACGCTCGGCGCGAGCTGGGGCATCTACGGGCCCGCCTTCGAGCTCGGCGCGAACGTCGCGGTCGCGCCCGGCAAGGAGGAGTACCTGGACTCGGAGAAGTACCAGATCCGCTCCTGGAACCTCGACGATCCGGCGAGCCTGCGGCCCTTGATCGCGCTCCTGAACCGCATCCGGCGCGAGAACCCCGCGCTCCAGTCCGACCGCGGCCTCAGGTTCCACACGACCACGGACGAGCACCTCCTCGCTTACTCGAAGTCGAGCCAGGGGCCCGAGGGACAGGCGGGCGAGAACACGATCCTCGCCGTCGTGAACCTCGACCCGCACCACGCCCATTCCGGCATGGTCGAGCTGCCGCTCGCCGAGATGGGCCTCGACCCGGCGCACCCCTGGCAGATGCACGACCTGCTCGGAGGCGCGCGCTACCTGTGGCAAGGCGCGCGCAACTACGTCCACCTCGACCCCCGCTCCGCGCCCGCGCACGTCTTCCGCCTGCGGCGGCGCCTGCGCACCGAGCGGGACTTCGACTACTACCTCTGAGTCTGGGGCGCTTGACCATGGCCGAGCGCAAGAAGGACCGCGTCCACCTCGACCCGGATCCGCTCTGGTACAAGGACGCGGTCATCTACCAGCTCCACGTGCGCGCCTACAGCGACGCGAGCGGCGACGGGATCGGCGACTTCCGCGGGCTGGCCTCGCGCCTGGACTACGTGCGCGACCTGGGGGTGACTGCGATCTGGCTCCTGCCGTTCTACCCCTCGCCCCTGCGCGACGACGGTTACGACATCGCCGACTACGGCGGCGTGCACGCCGACTACGGCTCGCTGGCGGACTTCAAGCACTTCCTGCGCGAGGCCCACGAGCGCGGGCTGCGGGTGATCACCGAGCTGGTCCTCAACCACACCTCCGACCAGCACCCCTGGTTCCAGCGCGCGCGGCGCGCGGCGCCCGGCACGCCGCAGCGCGACTTCTACGTGTGGAGCGACACCACCGAGCGCTACCGCGACGCGCGCATCATCTTCAAGGACTTCGAGGCCTCGAACTGGAGCTGGGACGCGCTGGCCGGCGCCTACTACTGGCACCGCTTCTACCACCACCAGCCGGACCTCAACTTCGAGAGCGCCGAGGTGCGCAAAGCGGTGTTCGGGGCCATGGACTCCTGGCTGGCCATGGGGGTCGACGGGCTGCGGCTCGACGCGGTGCCCTACCTCTTCGAGCGCGAGGGCACGAACTGCGAGAACCTGCCGGAGACCCACGCGGCGCTGCGCGAGCTGCGCCTCCGCGTCGAGGCGCGCTTCGCCGACCGCATGCTGCTGGCGGAAGCCAACCAGTGGCCCGAGGACGCGGTGGCCTACTTCGGCGCCGGCGACGAGTGCCAGATGGCGTTCCACTTCCCGCTGATGCCGCGCATGTTCATGGCGCTGCGCATGGAGGACCGCTACCCGATCATCGACATCCTCGACCAGACCCCGCCGATCCCGCAGAGCTGCCAGTGGGCGGTCTTCCTGCGCAACCACGACGAGCTGACGCTCGAGATGGTCACCGACGAGGAGCGCGACTACATGTACCGCGTCTACGCCCACGACCCGCGGGCGCGCATCAACCTCGGGATCCGGCGCCGGCTCGCGCCCCTGTGCGGCAACGACCGCCGGCGGATCGAGCTGATGAACGGGCTGCTCTTCTCCATGCCCGGGACGCCGGTCGTCTACTACGGCGACGAGATCGGCATGGGCGACAACATCTACCTCGGCGACCGCAACGGGGTGCGCACGCCGATGCAGTGGAGCGCCGACCGCAACGCCGGCTTCAGCCGCGCGAACAGCCAGCAGCTCTACCTGCCGGTGATCATCGACCCCGACTTCCACCACCAGACGGTCAACGTCGAGGCCCAGCTCGCGAATCCGAACTCGCTGTTGTGGTGGATGCGGCGCCTGATCTCGGTGCGCCGGCGCTACAAGGCCTTCGGGCGCGGCAGCCTGGAGTTCCTCTACCCCGAGAACCGCAAGGTCCTGGTCTTCGTGCGGCGCTTCGAGCAGGAGATCCTCCTGGTCGTCGCCAACCTCTCGCGCCAGGCCCAGTACGTCGAGATCCATCTCTCGGCCTTCAAGGGCATGACGCCGATCGAGCTGGGCGGCAACACGCGCTTCCCGCGGATCGGCGAGCTGCCCTACCTGCTCACGCTCTCGGCCCACGGCTTCTACTGGATGGCGCTGGAGCCGAGCGAGGAGGCGGAGGTGCGCGCCGCCGAGCGCGAGGCCCCGCCGCAGGCGGTCCTGGCCGGGGACTGGCGCTCGCTGTTGCGCCGCGAACACGCCGGCGACCTCGAGCGCGTGCTCGGCGCTTGGCTCCCGACCCGCCGCTGGTTCGCCGGCAAGGCGCGCGCGGTCGATTCGCTGGCGCTGGAGGACGCGGTGCACCTCCCGCCGGAGGCGGGCGCGGCGGTCCTGGCGCTCGTGCGGGTGAGCTACTCGAGCGGCGATCCCGAGCTCTACCTCGTGCCGCTGGCCTTCGTCACGGGAGCGCGCGCGGTCGAGCTCGCGGAGTGGAACCCGCAGGAGGTGGTCGCCGAGCTCTCCACCGCCGACGGCGAGGGCATCCTGGTCGGCGCGCTCCACGAGCGCGCGGTGTGCGATCTCCTGCTCGAGACGATCGGCCGGCGGCGGCGCCTGCGCGGTGCATCCGGCGAGGTGAGCGGCGAGACCACGCGCGCGTTCAAGCGCCTGCGCGGCAGCGAGCCGCTCGAGCCTCAGCTCTTGCGCGCCGAGCAGTCGAACAGCTCGGTCCTCTACGGCGACCGCTTCGTCCTGAAGCTCTTCCGGAGGCTGGACGAGGGGGTCAACCCCGACCTCGAGGTCGGCGCCTTCCTCTCCGAGCGCGCCGGCTTCGAGCGCGTGCCTCCGGTGGCCGGCTCCCTCGAGTACCGGCCCGCGCGCGGAGCGGCGATGACGCTCGGCGTGCTGCAGGGCTACGTCAAGAACGAGGGCGACGCCTGGCGCTACACGCTCGACGCGCTCGGGCGCTACTACGAGCGCGTGATCCCGCTCGGCGAGCGCGAGGCGGCCGCGCTCCTCCCCTCGGAGCCGGCCCTCGACCTGGCGCGCTCCCCGCTGCCCGAGGAGGCGCGCGAGCGCGTCGGGCTGTACCTCGAGCCCGCGCGGCTGCTCGGCCTGCGCACGGCCGAGATGCACATCGCCCTCGCCTCCGACAGCGAGGACCCGGCCTTCGCGCCCGAGGGCTTCTCCGAGCTGTACCAGCGCTCGCTCTACCAGTCGATGCGCAACCAGGCCGACCAGTCGCTCGAGCTGCTCGGGCGCGGTCTGCACCGCCTGGACGAGGCCGCGCGCGCGGACGCC
>DATKBQ010000004.1:0-3567 GCA_035546375.1 Planctomycetota bacterium
GGCGAGCCGGCGCCGGGTCTCCCGTCCCGGCCCGCCGCGGCCGTCGGCTCCGACGGAAGCCTCTGGCTCGCCTGGGAAACCCTGGGCGGCGAGGGCGCGATCTTCGTGCGGCGCTTCGATGCGGATGGAAGCGCGGACCGGCCGCTGCGCGTCGACCAGGGGACGGCGCCCGTGCCGTCACGGCCCCAGCCCTCGCAACCCCAACCGTCTCGACCCCAGCCCTCTCAACCATCGATCGCGAGCCTCCCAGGCGGCGTCGCGGTCGCTTGGCGATCGGCGGATGACAGGGGCCGATCGAGCGCGATCCTCGCGCGCCGCTTCGCGGCGGACGGCGCGCCGCTCGGGCCGCCGCTCCAGGTCTCGGTGCGCCCCGAGCAGGACAGCCTGCCGTGCATCGCCGCCACCGGCGGCGGCTTCGCCGTGGTCTGGGCGCGCGCCGGGAGCGATGGCCGCCCGGCGGCGATCCTCGGCCGGCGCTTCGACGCGAGCGGCGCCCCCTTGGAGGGCGAGGTGCGCCTCAGCCAGCCGGGTGAGCAGCCGATCGAGCCCGCATTCGATGCGAACGCGCGCGGCGAATGGCTCGTCGGATGGCTCTCGCGCAGCGACGGCGCCTATCGCCCGCGCCTGGCGCGCGGCCGTTTCGGTGCGAGCGGCGCTTGGCGGGCGGGTCCGAGGATCGAGCTCGCGCAAGCGGGCGCCGGATCCTGCAGCGGGCTCGCGCTGGCGCTGCGCTCGGATGCGCGCGCCGTGGCGGCCTGGAGCCGCTTCGAGGCCGGCGGCCGCGCCCCGCGCGTCTTCGCGCAGGTCTTCGACCGCGAGCTCCAGCCGCTCGGCGAGCGCTTCGACCCGACGCTGGAACTCGGGGCGAGCTGGCCGGTCGACCTGGAGCGACGGATCGAGCCGGCGAGCGTCGCGCGGCAGATCGTCCTCGACGGCGAGGGCCGGATCGCGATCGCCTGGAGCTCCCGCAGCGGCAAGGAGGACAAGTTCCGCCCGCACGGAAGCTGGCTCGTGCCCTCAGACGTCACCCCCGCCCCGGCCCGTGAGCCCGCCGGGGAGCCGGCGCAGGAGCCGCCCGCTCCGAGCGGCTTCGCGGCCGCGCCGCACGAGCCGCCCAGCTTCGATCCGAGCACCGTGCTCGACCGCGCCTCGTTCCCGCTGCCCGATCTGCCCGGCACGGACTACGGCTTCCTCGGTCTGACGAGCACGGGCTGGACGCCGCCCGATCCCGACATCGCGGCGGGCCCGTCGCGCCTGGTCGCGATCGTGAACGGATGCATCGCCTCCTTCGCCCTCGACGGCTCGCTGGAATGGCGCGTGCCGCTGGAGGGCCCGAGCGGCCTCTGGGGCTCGCTCGGAGCCGGCTACTTCGTCTTCGATCCGGAGGTGCACTACGACCCGCTGAGCGACCGCTTCTTCGCGCTGGCCTGCGAGCGCGAGAGCGGCACGCCGTACTTCCTGCTCGCGGTCTCGCAAGGTCCTGATCCCGCCGCGGGCTGGCACGCTTGGCGGCTCGACGTGAAGGCGGCCGCCGGGGACAACGACATCGACTCGCCGAACCTGGCGGTCGACGACCAGGCCGTCTACCTGGGGGCGGACTTCTTCGGCCCGGACAAGACACTGGTCCTGGTGCTCAACAAGGGCCCCTTGCTGACGGGCGGGCCGGCGATCGCGCAGAGCTTCCAGATGCCGGGGCACCTCTCGGTGGCGCTCGCGCGCCGGAGCTGGCCGGCGCCCGCGCAGTACATGGTCGAGGCGGACGCGCAGGGCACGTCGTCGACCTTGCAAGTCCACGCCATCACCGACCCGCTCGGCACGCCGCAGCTCGCGACCGCTCACGTGAGCGTTCCGGCGTACGAGCAGCCCGAGAACCCGCCCCAGCTCGGCACCAGCATCCAGCCGGAAACCTTCGGCGCGCGCGTGTGGAGCGCCTGCTACCGCGGCGGGAGCTTGTGGGTGGCCCATCACGTCGGCGCGGCGCGCGTGCGGGTGCGCTGGTACGAGATCGACGTGCAGGGCTGGCCCGCCTCTGGCTCGAGCCCGAAGCTCGTGCAGTGGGGCGACGTCGACCTGGGCGGCGACCTGCGCACCTGTTTCGGCAGCATCGGCGCCGACGAGGCGGGCAACGTGGTGCTTGTCTTCGCGCGTGCGTCGCCCGACGAGTACCTGTCGATGGCGCGCGCGGTGCGGACCGCCGGCGATCCGCCGGGGACGCTGCGGCCGGCGCAAGTCCTACAGAGCTCGACCGCGCCGGACCTGACCGGCCGCTGGGGCGACTACGGCGGGGTGTCCGCGGCTCCCGGGATGCCGGGTGCTTTCTGGGTGCAGCACGAGTTCCTGACGACGCAATGGGCGACCTGGATCGCGCTTGTGGGGCCGTGCTCGACACCGAGGGTGTACTGCTCGGCCAAGCCGACCTCGCTCGGCACCTCGGCCTCGATCGGCTGGACCGGCGAGCCGAGCTTCGGCCAGGGAAGCTTCCGCGTCCGCGTGAGCGACGGCGTGCCGTGGATGGCGAGCTTCCTGCTCCGGGGCGAGGAGAAGGCTTGGTTGCCGTTCCTGGGCGGCACGCTGTGCGCGAAGCCGCCGCTGTCACGGCTCGGGCCGCTGATCCTGGACGGGGACGGCTTCGCCAGCCAGCTGATCGACATCGAGCTCGCGGACGTGGGCAAGACGAAGTGCTTCCAGTTCTGGATCCGCGATTCGGCGAACCTGATCGGGGCGGTGGCCACGTCGGACGCGCTCGAGGTGACGTTCTGCCCATGATCTGGGTGTCTGCCGGCGGTCGGCATTCAGGCAGAGACCCTTCCAAAGGTACGTCGAATTGACTTCGATTGACTATCAACGGATACCCGATATCCCGGACGTGTAGTGAACTTCCTGCGAGACGTGTCGGTCGGACGGGCGAGAGGCGGCGCAGGCGGGTAGCCGTGAATACCGAAGTAGCGCTGCTCAGCGCCGGGTTGCGCTACGAGCGTCTCGAATCCTGGGCCCGCGAACGCTTCCCGGGGATCGAGCAGATCGAGTTTCGCTGGTCGGGACAGGTGATGGAGCCTGTCGATGCGCTGGCCTTCATCGGGAAGAACCCGCTGGCTCGGACCGGCCGCAGACCAAGCCGGCGCCTTCCGATCCGGGGTCCTGAACGCGACTTCTGCTGACCGCAGGAGCGCCCCGCTCGCCAGGCACGGGCCGGTCCAGCGGCGGCGTCGGTAGCTCGGGGGGTGGTGCCACGGAAGCGCGCCGTGGGACCCCGAACGGGCGCGAGGCCGCTGGTCCCCGGCGAAACTTCATGACTGGCGCCGAGCTGCCGTTCCAGGCGGCATGAGCCTGCCGGGTGTCGGGGAGCCTCCTACATCTGCGGGACCGCGCAGGAGGTGAGGTGGCCGGACACGTACGACGTATTCAGCGCCAAGATGTTGTCGAGGTACCGCGGATCCGCTATCCTCTGTGATCGTGGCAAGGCACTTGATGGCTGACGACGCTCCCGCCCGTATCCCCGGCGGGCGACGAGACGGAGAAGCGTCCTCGACAGGGCTCGGCTGCTCCCCTGGTGAGCTCGGGAGTCCT
>DATKBQ010000005.1:0-5158 GCA_035546375.1 Planctomycetota bacterium
CATCTGCACCGCCCAGGTCCTGCTCGCGGTGATGGCCGGCATGTACGCGGTCTACCACGGTCCCGACGGCCTGCGCGCGATCGCGCGGCGAGTCCACGCGCTCGCTTCCACGCTCGCCGCGGGCCTGCGACGGCTGGGCTACGAGGTCGCCTGGGACGAGTTCTTCGACACCCTGCGCGTGCGCCTGGGCGACCGCCTGGCCGAGGGCCTCTTGGCCGAGGCGCGCGAGCGCGGGATCAACCTACGCTGGCTCGACGACCACTCGGTCGCCATCGCGCTCGACGAGACCGTCGGCGCGGACGACCTGCGCGACCTCTTCGAGGTCTTCGGCGGCCAGGCGGGAGCGCGGCTCTCGCCCGAGGAGCTGGCCCAGGGGGCGCGCGTCTCGTTCCCCTCGCGCCACGCGCGGACCTCGCCTTTCCTGCAGCACCCGGTCTTCGCGCGTTACCACTCCGAGCACGAGATCCTGCGCTACATCCGGCGCCTGGAGTCGCGCGACCTGAGCCTGGTGCACTCGATGATCCCGCTCGGCTCGTGCACGATGAAGCTGAACGCGACCTCCGAGATGCTGCCGCTCTCCTGGCCCGAGTTCGGCGAGCTGCACCCCTTCGTGCCGCTGGACCAGGCGGCGGGCTACCTGGAGCTCTTCCAGGGCCTCGAGCGCGCGCTGCGCGAGATCACGGGCTTCGCCGGGATCTCGCTGCAGCCCAACGCCGGTTCCCAGGGCGAGTACGCGGGCCTGCTCGTGATCCGCGCCTGGCACGAGCACCGCGGCGAGGGCCACCGCGACGTCTGCCTGATCCCGGTCTCGGCCCACGGGACCAACCCCGCCAGCGCGGTCATGGCCGGCATGCGCGTGGTCGTCGTCGCCTGCGACGAGGAAGGCAACATCGACGTCGGCGACCTGCGCGCCAAGGCCCAGGTTCACCGCGAGCGCCTGGCCGCGCTGATGGTCACCTACCCCTCGACCCACGGCGTCTTCGAGGAGGCCATCCGCGAGATCTGCGACACCGTGCACGAGCACGGCGGTCAGGTCTACATGGACGGCGCGAACATGAACGCGCAGGTCGGCCTCTGCCGTCCGGCCGACTTCGGCGCCGACGTCTGCCACCTGAACCTGCACAAGACCTTCTGCATCCCCCACGGCGGCGGCGGTCCGGGGATGGGCCCGATCGGCGTCGCCGAGCACCTGGTCCCCTTCCTGCCCGGCCATCCGGTGGTGCGCACCGGCGGCGAGCGCGCCGTCGGCGCCGTGTCCGCGGCGCCTTGGGGCAGCGCCAGCATCCTCACCATCTCCTGGGTCTACATCGAGCTGATGGGCGCCGAGGGGCTGAAGCGCGCCACCGAGGTCGCGATCCTGAACGCCAACTACATGTCGCAGCGGCTCGCGCCGCACTACCCGGTGCTCTTCAGCGGGGCGAAGGGGCGCGTGGCCCACGAGTTCATCCTCGACCTGCGGCCCTTCGAGGCCTCGGCCGCGATCCTCGGCGAGGACGTCGCCAAGCGCCTGATGGACTACGGCTTCCACTCGCCGACGATGTCGTTCCCGGTGGGCGGCACGCTGATGATCGAGCCGACCGAGTCGGAGTCCAAGGCCGAGATCGACCGCCTGTGCGACGCCCTGATCCTGATCCGCGAGGAGATCCGCGCGATCGAGGAGGGCCGCGCCGACCGGCGCGACAACCCGCTGAAGAACGCGCCGCACACCGCCGAGGTCGTGGCGGGGGACCCCTGGTCGCACGCCTACCCGCGCGAGCAGGCGGCGTTCCCCGCGCCGTGGACTCGCGAGCACAAGTTCTGGCCGCCCGTGAGCCGCATCGACAACGGCTGGGGCGACCGCAACCTGATCTGCACCTGCCCGCCCATGGAGGCCTACGCGGAGGGAGAGGCCGGGGGGGCCGGCCTCCTGCGCGCCGACCTGGCGGTCAAGGCCTGATCCGCCCGATGGAGGACCGTCGATGCTGAAGCCCGGTGATCGCGCGCCCGATTTCGACGTCATGGACCAGGAGGGGCGAGCGGTGCGGCTCGCCGACTTCGAGGGCAAGCGCGTCGTGCTCTGGTTCTATCCCAGGGCCGACACGCCCGGCTGAACGAAGCAGGGCTGCGGGTTCCGTGACCGAATCCGCGAATACGAGGCCAAGGGGATCGAGATCCTGGGCATCTCCTTCGACGAGCCCGCGGAGAACAAGGCCTTCGCGAAGAAGTTCGACTACCCCTTCAGGCTGCTCTCGGACACCTCGCGCGCGGTCGGTCTCGCCTACGGCGCCTGCGCCAGTCCAGAGGACCGCTACGCACGAAGGCTGACCTACGTCATTGGCCCGGACGGCCGGATCGAGCAGGCGATCGACACCAAGGATCCCGCCGGCCAGGCGGGAAAGCTGCTCGAGACCGTCTAGAACCCTCGCGCCAACCCTGCGGGTGGCGCGAACGATCAGGAACCCGCGTTCCCTACGGCCCTTTGGGAGATAGATCCGTCCGGATCCCGCGTAGGACCGCCATGGCCCCAGCCAGAGTCCCGCTCCCCCTCCTGCCCACCCCTCCGGACGGAAACGACCATGCACCCCAGCACCCGCTTCGTCCCCTTCGCGCTGACCCTCGCTTGGCTCCCGCTCGCCTGCCACGACGGCGGTTCCGGGTCCTCGGGATCCCCGACGATCGACGTCACGCCGCCCGAGATCCTCCAGGGGCCCGACATCGCACCCAACCCGAATCCCCAAGTGCCGTTGGCGGCGATCGTCACCCTGGTCACCGACGAGCCGGCCTGGGTGACCCTGCACGTGAGCGACGGCGTCAACGCGTGGAACGTCACCCCCGAGCCCGCGCCGGTCTTGGACCACTCGCTCTGGGTGCTCGGCCTGCGCCCCGACCGCGCCCACCAGGTACGCGTGGAGGTGACCGACGCGGCCGGCAACGCCGCGCTGTCCCCGAACGTGCTCTCGTTCGTGACCGACCCGTTGCCGTCGCCCTTCCCGCCGATCCAGGTCACGGTCTCCGAGCCGGCGCTGATGGAGCCCGGCGTGACCCTCTTCGACGCGCGCTTCGACAACCCGCAGATCCCCGCCCTCGATTGGGGTCTCTTGGTCGCGGTCGACGCCCAGGGCGAGGTCGTGTGGTACTACCGTTACGACCAGCAGATCTTCGATGCGCGCCGTCTGCCGAACGGCAACATGCTCTTCAACTACCGGCTGCCGGGCAGCGGCGCGGCGGAGGTCGACATGCTCGGCGACTTCGTCCAGGGCTGGCACGTGCCCCACACGGGTTTCACCCCGATCTCGCCCCTATCGATCCCGCTCACCTTGGAGTCGGTGCACCACGAGATCTTCCCGATGCCCGCGGGCAGCGGCTCCGACTTCTTGACCTTGTCCACCGAGATGCGCCCGTACCTCGGCTACCCGAAGCCGAGCGGCGGGACGGGGCCGGCGAACGTCATCGGCGACGTGGTGGCCGAGTACCTCCGCGACGGGACGGTGACGCGCGAGATCTCGCTGCTCGACCTGCTCGACCCCTACCGAGTCAGCTACGACTCCCTGACCGGGTTCTGGGACCGCTACTACGGCACGATCGACACCGACGATTGGGCGCACGCCAACTCCGTCGTCTACGACCCTGCGACCGACCTCTTCGTCGTCTCCCTGCGCCATCAGGAGGCGGTGATCGCGATCGACCGGCCGAGCGGAGAGCTGCGCTGGATCCTGGGCACCCACGACGGATGGGGACTGCCCTGGAGCGACAAGCTCCTGACGCCGATCTCCCCTGTCTTCGAGTGGCCCTACCACCAGCACGCCGCCTCGATCACGCCGCACGGCACCGTGCTGCTCTTCGACAACGGCAACGGCCGCGCCTTCCCGCCCGCGCCGCAGCTCCCGGAGGTCGATCGCTACAGCCGCGCCGTGGAGTACCGCGTCGACCCGGTGGCGATGACCGTGGAGCAGCTGTGGGCCTACGGCGGGCCGAACGACAAGTGGTACTCGGCCTTCCTGTGCGACGCCAACTGGCTCCCCCAGACCGGGAACGTGCTCGTCGTCGACGGCGCCAAGACGAACGGGGGGCCGCTCTACGCGCGACTGGCCGAAGTGACGCACACCGACCCCGCCGTGGTGGTCTGGGAGATCCTCGTCCAGGACGTCGACCCGCCGATCGACTTCTCCTGGAACGTCTACCGCGGCGAGCGCCTGCCGAGCATCGATCCCGCGGCGCCGCTGGTGCCCGAGGCGCCCCAGCCGCGCCTCTAGGCGCGGCGTGTCCCCCCCAGCCGCACCTCTAGGCGCGGCGTGTCCATCCGTCCCTGCGGGTACACTCGCCTTACCTGCCCACGACGGCGCGGCTAGGGCTTCGCTCCCTTCCAGGGCTCGATCCAGCGCTTGCTGCGCACGCGCTGGATGCGCAGCGCCGCTTCGACCATGTCCGGCGTGAGCAAGCGCATCTGGACCAGCGCCTCGCCCAGCCTGCGCCCGGTGACCTTCTGCACCTTGAGCGCCTTCTCGACGTCCGCCTGGGTCAGCATCGAGAGCGTGACCAGGATCTCGCCGAGGCGCCGGCCGTCGATGAGCTGCAGGACGGCGGCGCGCGCTCCGTCGTCGGCCGCCGGCGGTGCAGCCGGCGCGGCCGGCGCAGGCGGCGGGATGCCGAGCGAGCCGCGCACGTGCACCAGGATGTCCTCGAGCAGCGCCATCGTCTCGCGCGGTCCGACGAGGCCCTGGCGGGCGACGTGCTCGATCAGGCTGACGGCGACGTCGAGCAGCGGCCCGAGGTCGCTTCCCTTCCCGTTCGCGCCTCCCTCGACGAGCTGGGAGCGCAGCTCGCGGAGCTGGCGCGTCACCAGCGCGGTCTGAGCGGCATTCTGCGGATCGCAGGCCGGCACGGCACCGGACAGGCCGTCCACCAGGATCTGGATCGCCGGGTTGGTCTGGGGAGTCGTCGTCATGGCGCGGCCGCTGGCGGCGAGCGAGCCGGGCGCTGGCTCGGACCCCTATCGGCCACGGCACCCGCGGGACTTTCGCCCCCGGCGAGCGAAAGCGCCCGCCGCCCGGGGCTCTGGGACGACCTCTGGGCTCTCCCGAGGGCGCTGGGCATAGAGACGCCGGGGACGGGTGCTCAGGAGGTTGCGCGCCTTCTATCGTTCCACCCGCCCTCGGCGTCGGACTCGCGCGGCGGACCG
>DATKBQ010000006.1:0-2193 GCA_035546375.1 Planctomycetota bacterium
ACCTGCTCCACAACGTGGCTTTCCTGGCCGGGCTCGGCATGGACGTGGCCGGCCTCCGCCTCTCGACGGCGATCGTCAGCTGGACCAACCTCGGCCTCCTGGTGCCCGGGCTCCGGCGGCGCATGCCGCCCGACGCCGGGGTCTCCGGAGGGCCTCGGATGCCTGCGGGGTTGGCGCGGATGGTCCTGACGAGCGGCCTGTGCGCGCTGGCCGCGTGGGGGACCCGGGCGGCGCTGGGGGGGGAGGCCCGGGCTCCCTTGCCATTGGCGATCGCAATCCTCGCTGGCTTAGGCACTTACGTCGCAGCAAGCCAAGCCCTGGGGGTCGCGGAGTGGGCCCACGTCCGGGCCCGCTTGGCCGCCCGGCTGCGCCGTGGACCCCCCCCGGATAGGAAATCCCAAAAGTCGGGGAAGGACTAAGTCCTTCGCCCACAATATGTAGTGGATAAGGGCCTCGAGAAGTTTTGAGACCCCCAGGGGCTGCGGTACCTTTCGACCTGCGGCGCAGGTCGGAGGGTGCTCCCGCTGGGCCTGACGCCGAGCCTCGCCCGCGCGGCGCGCGGGCCAGGGTATGCCGGCCTGAACCCTTCCGATCCCGAGGTCCGCCTGAGGAGGAGAGCGTGAACCCCCCGGTCACCATTGCGAAAGAGAAGACGAGCGAGATGGCCAGCACGAGGAGCCCCGTGGACGCTCTGCGCCAGCTCGAGGCGACCATGCCGCCGGCGGACCTGATCGATCCGCAGCTCTCGGAGAACGCGCGCACGGTGCTGGAGCGGCGCTACCTCAAGAAGGATCCGGAGACCGGCGCGGTGTGCGAGACGCCGCGCGAGCTGTTCTGGCGCGTGGCGGCGAACATCGCCAAGCCCGAGGTCCACTTCCCCGGCGGCAGCCCGGCCAAGGCGCTGGCGGTGGCGCGCGAGTTCTACGACCTGATGGCGCGCCGGCACTTCATGCCGAACAGCCCGACCCTGATGAACGCGGGCCGCGAAATGGGCATGCTCTCGGCCTGCTTCGTCCTGCCGGTCGAGGACTCGATCGAGGGCATCTTCGACTCGATCAAGGCCACGGCGCTGATCCAGAAGGCGGGCGGCGGCACCGGCTTCTCGTTCTCGCGCTTGCGCCCCCAGGGGGACATCGTGCGCTCGTCGGGCGGGACCACCGAGGGGCCGCTGTCGTTCATCCAGGTCTTCTCGAAGGCCACCGACGCGATCCAGCAGGGGGCGTTCCGGCGCGGAGCCAACATGGGCATCCTGCGCGTCGACCACCCCGACATCGTGTCGTTCATCACCTTCAAGGACGACCTCGGGAGGCTCGAGAACTACAACATCTCGGTCACGGTCACCGACCGCTTCATCGACGAGCTGCGCAGCGATCCGAGCACGGTCCACCAGGTCCAGAACCCGCGCTCGAAGGAGTGGAAGGCACTGCGCAAGAAGGACGCCGAGGGCAACGAGACCGGCGAGACCTGGTCGGTCGGCGAGATCTGGGACCTGATCGTCGAGCACGCCTGGCGCAGCGGCGAGCCCGGGGTCGTGTTCATCGACCGCATCAACCAGCGCAACCCGATCAAGAACGTCGGGCTGATCGAAGCCACCAACCCCTGCGGGGAGCAGCCGCTGCACCCCTACGACTCGTGCAACCTGGGCTCGATCAACCTCGGCGTCCTGGTGAAGGGCGAAGGGGACGGGGCGCGCTTCGACTGGGAGGAGTACCGCGGAATCGTGCACACGACGACGCGCTTCCTCGACAACGTGATCGAGGCCAACCGCTACCCGTTGCCGCAGATCGAGACCATGTCGAAGACGACGCGGCGCATCGGGCTGGGCGTGATGGGCTTCGCGGACGCGCTCTACAAGCTCGGCATCGCCTACGACTCCGAGGCCGGCTGTGCCTGGGGCGAGGAGGTGATGCGCGTGCTCAACGAGGAGTCGCACCTGGCGAGCGAGATGCTGGCCGAGGAGCGCGGGGTGTTCCCGGCCTGGGAGGGGTCGGACTGGCAGGCGATCGGCCGCCGGCTGCGCAACTCCTACACGACCACGGTCGCGCCGACGGGCACGATCTCGATCCTCGCCGACTGCTCGGGCGGGATCGAGCCGATGTTCAGCCTGGCCTTCATCCGCCAGGTGATGAAGGACGCCCGCGGGCGGCCGACGATCCTGCGCGAGGTGAACTACGTCTTCGAGAAGACCGCGCG
>DATKBQ010000007.1:0-2456 GCA_035546375.1 Planctomycetota bacterium
CGAGGTCTCGAAGAGCGCGAGCTCGGCCAGGCGCTGCGAGTGCTCCCCGTCCATCACGATCCCCTCCTTGAGCACCGGACCGAAGGCCCTCCAGAAGCGCAGGTAGTCCGCGCGGCGCGACTCCAGCATCGCGCCGAGCGCGTCGAGCAGCTTCTTCACCAGCCGCTTCTCGATCTGCGCGATCGCCCGGTTGTTCTGGAGGATCTCGCGCGAGACGTTCAGCGGCAGGTCCTGGCTGTCGACCACGCCGTGCACGAAGCGCAGCCAAGCCGGGAGCAGCTCCTCGCAACCCTCCATGACGAACACGCGCCGCACGTACAGGTTGAGGTGGCTCTTCGCCCGGTCGGGGTCGAAGAGATCCAGCGGGCGCTCGGCCGGGATGAAGAGCAGCGCCGTGTACTCGTTCGCGCCCTCGGCCTTGAAGTGCACGGTCTCGAGCGGATCGTCCCAGCCGTGGGTCAGGTGCTTGTAGAACTGCGCGTACTCCTGCGGCTCGATCTCCTCCTTCGGCCGCGCCCACAGGGGCTTCATCGAGTTGAGCACCACCACCTCGACCCCGTCGGCGGCCTTGCGCCGCTTCAGGTCGCCCTCGCCCGTGAAGTGCGCCGCGGCCATCTCGATCGGGTACTCGACGAAGTCGGAGTAGCGGCGCACCAGCTCGCGCAGGACGCGCGGGTCGGCGAAGTCGTCCTCGCCCTCCTGCGCCTCGTCGCGCGGCTTCAATCGCAGCTCGACGCGCGTGCCGCGCGGCAGATCGGGGATGTCCTCGAGCGTGAACTCGCCCTGCCCCTTCGAGCGCCAGCGCGCCCCCGTCGCCTGGCCGGCGCGCCGCGACTCGACGGTGATCTCCTCGGCCACCATGAACGAGGCGTAGAAGCCGACGCCGAACTGTCCGATCAGGCCCGACAGCGCGGAGAGGCCGGCCGCCTCGCGCTCGCGCACCGACTCCAGGAAGCGCCGCGTGCCCGAGCGGGCGATCGTGCCCAGGTTTTCGGCCAGCTCCTCGCGGCTCATCCCGATCCCGTCGTCGATCACGCGCACGATCCTGCGCGCCGGCTCGACCTCGAGGCGGATCCGCAGCTCGGGGTCGCCGGAAGTGAGCCCTGGATCCGTCAGCGCCTCGAAGCGCAGCTTGTCGAGGGCGTCGCTCGCGTTGGAGATCAGCTCGCGCAGGAAGATCTCGCGGTGGCTGTAGAGCGAGTGGATGACCAGGTCGAGCACCTCCTTGACCTCGGCCTGGAAGGTGAAGGTCTGCGGCGGGAGCTCGGCGGCTGAGGGTTGGGTCATGGTCGTCTGCGGGTGCGGATGGCCCCGGGCGGCGACTCCGGCGCGGAGCGGCGGTCCGGCGAACGCGAGAGTGTAGCTCCGGCCCTCGGCACGGCGCCCGGCGCCGGCTAAGGTGCGCGCTCCCTTGACGAGCAGGCCTCTCCCCGGCGGGGATCCCCCGCCGAGCGCGGCGAGCGCGCCGTACCCACCCGAGCCGCCGGCTCCGCCCGTGCCGCGCTTCCTGCGCGCGATCTATGGCGGGCTGCCGCGGCGCGTGTGGTGGCTCGCGCTGGGCGTCTTCGTCAACCGCGCCGGCTTCTTCGCCGTGCCGATGCTCCTGGTCTTCCTGACCCGCGAGCGCGGCCTCGCCGCGGACGAGGCCGGCGCGCTGCTCGCACTCTACGCCGCGGGCGCGCTCGCCGCCGCCGCCGGCGGAGGCTGGATGAGCGACGGCCTCGGCCGGCGCCCGACGATGCTGGTCTCGCTCTTCGGGGCGAGCCTGCTCTGGCTCGCGATCTTCCTGGCGCGGCCCCTCGGCCTGCTCGCCGTGCTGCTCTTCGCCACCGGAGCCGCCGCCGACCTCTACCGCTCGGCCGCGGCCTCGATGATCGCCGACCTGTGCGGCGCCGCGCAGCGCCCGCGAGCCTACGCCCTTTCGCGCATGGCCGGCAACGCCGGCATGGCGCTCGGCCCCGCCCTCGCCGGCTTCCTGGCGGAGCGCTCGTTCCTCCTGGTGTTCGCCGGCGAGAGCGCGACCAGCCTGCTCTTCGGCCTCGTGATCCTCCTGCGCCTGCCGGAGAGCCGCCCCGGCGCCGTGGAGCAGGTACGCGCGCTGCGCGGCATTCGCCAAGTCGTCTCCGACCGCCTGTTCCTGCTCTTGTGCTTCGCCAACCTGTGCGTCGTGAGCGTGTACATGCAGCAGCTCTCGACCCTGCCGCTCTACGTCGTCGAGCACCTGGGCCTGAGCCTGGTGGACCAGGGCTTCCTGCTCTCGATCAACGGCGGCGGGATCGTGCTCTTCGAGATGCTGATCGTGGCGCGCACGCGGCGCATGCGGCCGCTGTTCGCCATCGCGCTCGGCTCGGCGCTGATGGGCCTCGGATTCGGCGGGCTCGGCCTCGCCCACGACTTCGCCGGCCTCGCCGCCTGCGTCGGCCTGTGGACGCTGGGCGAGATGGTCGCGTGGCCGA
>DATKBQ010000008.1:0-6813 GCA_035546375.1 Planctomycetota bacterium
CGGGTGTTCACCGTGCGCGAGAGCGGCTTTCCGCAGAACGGCGGAGCGGCGAACGACGCGATCGTGGCCTACGACCTGGACACGGGCCAGGAGCTGTGGCGGACGACGCTCCCCTTCAACGGCAACACGAGCCAGCAGTGGATCGCCTGGATCGGCGGCGTGAAGGACGGTCGCCTGTACGCCTCACGCGCCTCGAACAACCAGCCCCAACCGATCCAGGCGCTCGACGCGGCCACCGGAGCGCCCCTGTGGACCTCCGTCGCCCAGACCGACGCCTTCGCCTACGACGGCGTCGTGTTCGCTCCCGACGGCGACCCGATCGTCGGCGACCAGACCGACGTCTACCGCATCGACTCCCAGACCGGACAGACCGTGTGGCACCTCTCTCGGGTGCGCGCGGTCAGCGGCAACTGCGGCGTGGCCGCGACGGCGAGCGCGGTCTTCGCCGACGAGGTCGTCGGCGGCGGCCAGAGGATCCTCAAGGTCGACCTGGCGACGGGGCTCGTGCTCTACGCCAGCCCGACCATGCCGGGCTTCACCGAGCAGAATGCGCCGTTCCTCTCGCCCGACGGCCAGACGGTGTACTTCGCTCGGACCCAGAACAACGTCTCGGTCGACTTCCTGTACGCATTCGAGGACACGGGCAGCGCGCTGGTGCAGAAGTGGAGCCGCCCGGTCCTGTGGACCACCTCCCACGAGCACGGCATCGGGCCCGACGGCTCGATCTACACCTTCCTCCAGAGCGGCGAGTTCGTGCGTCTGGACCCGGTCACGGGCAACGTGGTCGACACGGCTGGCGTGCTCTCGCCGCTGGGCAGCGCGAGTCCCAAGACCGCGGTCGATGCCGGGGGCAACGTCTACGTCTCGAACGGCTGGGCCTCGAGCCCGGCGAACAACGGCCGGGTGTGGGCCTTCAACGCGGACCTCTCCTGGAACTACTTCACGCTCACCCTGAGCCGGCCCAACCAGGGCGGTCCGGCGCTCGGCTCGAAGGGCACGCTCGTCGCATGCGATCTGGCGGGCGTGCACGCCTGGCGGGCGCCGGCGGCGACGATCCACTGCCAGGGGAAGCTCAACAGCCAGGGCTGCCTGCCGGCGATCTCGTTCGCGGGTGCGCCGAGCGCGACGCAGGCGAGTCCCTTCGCGATCGGCGCGACGATGGTTCTCAACAACAAGATCGGCCTCTTCTTCTACGGCACGAGCGGCCCGGCGAGCAGCCCGTTCCAGGGGGGCACCCTGTGCGTCAAGTCTCCGATCCGGCGCACGCCGGTGCAGGCCTCGGGCGGCAACCCGCCGCCGGACGACTGCTCGGGTGCCTACGCCTTCGACTTCAACGCGCACATCCAGGGCGGGACCGATCCGAACCTCGTCGCAGGAGCGCAGGTCGACGCGCAGTACTGGGCGCGCGATCCTCTGGATCCCTTCACGACGAGCCTGTCCGACTCAGTCGAGTTCACGATCCTGCCCTGATCGTGCTGCGCGTCCCACCGGCGCACGCTCTCTGGGGGTGCGCAGGACAGCCCCTGCCCGCTCGTCGAGCGCGAGGTTAGACTCGCCTGGGCGCGAGGGTCCTTCGAGTTCGGCGTGCCGCAAAGGAGCGGGCGATGGGGGACGGGTTATCCCGGCGCGAGGTGCTGGCCGCGGGAGCGGTGCTCGCGGGGTCTTGTATCTCGCCGGCGAAGGCTGCCCGCGGGGAGGTAGCAGTGGACGGCGACGCGATCTTGCGCGAGCTCTTGGCACGCAACCGCGGCATGCATCCGATCTACCGCGGGGGGTTGGCGAACCACCTGCCGATGGAGCTGTGCGCGCTCTCCGGACTCGGAGCGAGCTCGGAGCGCATGTCGGCCTTCTTCGCGAGCTACTCGCGCAGGCTCGATCCGTTCCCGGCGGAGGGCCGAGCCGTTTCCAAGGACACGTGGCGCCAGCTCCTCGGCCAACCCGATGCGTTGTATGGGTTCGCGCAGTACTTCGCTGGCGATCTGCGCGAGCGCGGGCGCGAGGTGGTGCTCCGCGACGTCCTCGAGGCCTTCGCGCCATCGGTATCGAGCGAGCTGTTCCACTGCCTGATCCGCACGGCGTTCGGCGTGCGTTTCGACGACGACGAGGAGGTCGCGCACGGGCTCGCGTATTGGGCCATCAGGCCCCAGGCTCTCGGCCCGCTGGCGCCGGAGGCTGGACGCGAGCGCGAGTTCGCGGCGCTGCTCGCTCGCGTGCGCGAGTCGCCGAGCCTGGGCCAGGCCGAGCTCAAGGGCAATTCGAATCCGGGCCGGATGAAGCAAGCCTCGCAGCTCGTCGGATTCCCTGAGGTCGTGGACGCATTGGAGGTGGACGAGGGCACGCTCGACCGCATGGCGCGGGCGGTGCTGGGGCTGTACGTCTCGACGCGCGACTTCACCGCGCTGCATGCCGTGACCTCGACTCACGCCCTGAGGATCCTGCTCCCGTATTTCCCCGATCGCGATCTGGCGCTGCGCTACCACGCCCAAGCCCTGCTCGCCGCGTACGTCCGAATGGGAGCACCCGAGATCGATCCGCGATCCGCCGAGGACGCGCCGCCGTGGGACGCGATCGCGACGAAGGCCGTCGCGAGCGAGGACGACCACGACGCCAAGTTCGTGTACGCGTGCCGTGAGGAGCAGTTCGCGCGCGGGGACGCGCTCTACCGCCGCGCAGCGGCGTTGCGCGTGCAGTTGACATAGCAAGGAGCATGGCCGGCGCTACGTCGGCCTCGTGCTCGGCCCCCCCCCTGCGGGCGATGTACTGGCCCGGGCTGTGGTGACGGTGTCGCATCCGCCGGCTGGTGAACGGTGCTCTATCGCCTGCGATCGAGCCGTGGTAGCCTCCGCCTCGCCATGAGGCTCTCGGTCGGAAGCCTCCCGCAGGCTGTCGCGGCCAGGGCCCCGCGCGTATCTCCCGCGACGATCGGCTGCTGGCGCGAACGCGCGGCATACCACGCGAGTGCGAGCTTGGCTTCGAATCCGCGCGCATCGCGCGGGAGGAGGTCCAGATGGGAATCTGGGAAACGGTCATGGCGGTCGGCGCGATCAACACGAGCTGGTCCCATACGGTGAAGCACACGTTCTCCACCGGCCGGTCCGTTTGGGGCTACACGATGCTGCACGACGTGCTCATCTACGACGATCCGGGACGTGCGAACGCGAGGGTCATCCAGGTGGTGGACGGCGGTACGACGAAGAACGTCAACTGGGTGGGCTTCTTCGGCAACAGCGTCACTAGCATCACCTACCGGCTGGATGTGAACGACGCGTGGGCTCGCGCCTCCGGCGTGACCCAGATCTTCGACTGATGGGGGGATAGCGAGGGAACCAACCTGGAGGGCATCATGCCGAGTCGTGGACTGCAGGAAGGCAAGCGGAGCATCGTCGTCGTGTACGATCGGACGCGTGGAGACATCGTCCACGTTCACGAGGTCGTGACGGAACGCGGAGGACGCCACCCCTCCATGCGCGCGATCGAGAAGGAGGCGCTCGAATTGGCCGCGGATGGATCCGTGGGCCGCACACTGGGCCGAAAACTGATGAAGACCATCTCGGTGAAACCGTCGCGCCTCGAGCATGACCCGAACGTCCTGCTGCGCGTCGACGTCAAGCGGCGCCGGCTGGAACGGGTTCAGATCCGGCGGTAGCTGGTCATTGCATGCGGGCGACCGCGCCACGGTCAGCGTCGCGCGTCGTCCCTGCTGGTCAGACGCTCGAGGGCGCGCTCGAATACCGCCAGCAGCTCGCGCTCGCGCAGCACCACGCGCACCTCGTCGATCTCCGGATGGCGCGCGAGCGCAGCGGCGGTCGCCGCCAGCGCGACCTCGGCCGCTTCGTCCCACGGGTAGCCGTAGGCGCCGCAGGAGATGGCCGGGAAAGCGAGCGTGCGCAGGCCTTCGCGCGCCGCGAGCTCGACGGCCTCGCGATAGCACGAGGCGAGCAGCTCGGCCTCGCCGTGGCGCCCGTCGCGGTAGCGGGGACCGACGGCGTGGATCACGGCGCGCGCCTTCAGTCGGTGGCCGCCCGTCATGCGCACTTGCCCAGTCGGGCAGCCGCCGGGATGGCGCCGTTTGCACTCCTCGAGCAGCTCGGGCCCCGCTGCGCGGTGGATCGCGCCGTCGACCCCGCCGCCTCCGCGCAGGCTCTCGTTCGCGGCATTGACCATCGCATCGACGTCCTGGAGGGTCAGGTCGCCTTGGACAAGCCGGATCCGCTCTAGAGGCGCGGAGGGTGTCTCGTGCACGGCGACCGAGTCTACGGGCGAAGTGCGCGTCCGGACGTTTTTGCGCGCCTGCGGCTCGAACTGGAACACGCCGTGCGAGTACAGGTGCTGGTCGGCCTCGTTGGTCGCCTGCGCCGCGTGCAGCCACTCGTTCCACCAGGCGAGTAGCTCCTCCCAGCTCAGGTTCCGGAGGTCGAGGTCCTCCTCGCTCAGGAACTCGTCCCTCATGCCACGCTCCAGGTTCGCCCGCGACGGATGCCGAGACTCAAGCCCCAGGAAGTGAAACTTCGAGTCGTGGTCACAAATTCACTTTCTAGGGCTGGAGCGGGCCGACGGCGCGTTCGACGGCCGAAACCAGGGCGCCGCTGGCGAGGAGCTGGCGGGCGGCGAGCAAGTCGGCGTGCAGCCAGCGGTCGCGATCGAGCGGCGGGACGCGCTCGCGCAAGAGCTCGTAGGCGGCCTGGGCGCCGTCGCCGGCGAGCAGGTCGCGGTGGAACTCGTGGGCCTGGGCCGCGCACAGGAGCTCGATCGCCAGCACGCCCTCGACGTTGTCGCAGATCGCCCGCGCCTTGCGCGCTGCGGTCAAGCCCATCGAGACGTGGTCCTCCTGGTTCGCGCTGGTCGGGATCGTGTCCACCGACGCCGGATGAGCCAATGTCTTGGATTCGCTCGCCAGCGAGGCCGCGGCCACCTGCGCCAGCATCAAGCCCGAGTTGAGGCCCGGCTTCGGCGTGAGAAAGGCCGGCAGGTGCGACAGGTCGGGATTGACGAGCTGCTCGACGCGCCGCTCCGAGATGTTCGCGAGCGTGCACAGGGCCAGCGCCAGGTAGTCGAGCGCCATCGAGATCGGCTGGCCGTGGAACTGGCCGGCGCTGATCACCTCGCCGGTGTCCGGAAACAGGATCGGGTTGTCGGTGACGCTGTTCATCTCGGCTTCGAGGACACCCCAGACGTGCTCGAGCGCCGCCTTGAAGGCGCCGTGCACTTGGGGCACGCAGCGCAGCGAGTACGGGTCCTGCACGCGGTCGCAGCCGGCGTGGCTTTCGAGCACTTGCGAATGCTCCATGCAGGCGCGCACGTTCGCCGCGGCCCGTGCGTGGCCGGCTTGACCCTTGAGGTCGGCCAGCCGCGCATCGAACGGCTTCACGGAGCCGAGCAGCGCTTCGATCGAGAGCGCCGCGATCGCGTCGGCGGCCTTGGAGAGGTTCAAGGCGCGAAGGCACACGCCGGCGCCGACCGCCTTCATGACCTCGGTCCCGTTGACCAGCGCGAGACCCTCCTTGGCCGAGAGCCGCAGCGGCTCCTCGGCGATCGCGCGCAGCGCTTCGCGCGCCGGCATGCGCTGGGGGGCTGCGCCGTCGCGTAGGAGCCAGGCTTCGCCGTGCCCCAGGGCCGCGGCGGCCATGTGCGCCAGCGGAGCGAGGTCTCCGCTCGCGCCGACCGAGCCCTGCTGGGGGACGAGCGGGACGAAACCCTTGTTGAAGTGGCGCGCGAGCTGCTCGCAGAGCTCGAGTCGCACTCCGGAATGGCCGCGGGCGAGCCCGTTGAGGCGCAAGACTTGCGCGGCGCGCACTTCGGGCAGCGGCATCGGCTCGCCCATGCCGCAGCAGTGGGAGAGGACCAGGTTCTCCTGGAGCTGGTCGAGGTCCGCAGGGGCGATGGCGACGTTCTTGAGGCGTCCGAAGCCGGTGGTCAGGCCGTAGATGACGGCGCCCGAGCGCAAGTGCTGCTCGACTTGGTCGCGGGCGCGGCGGATGGCGGTGCGCGCGGCGTCCGAGAGCTCGATCTCGACGGCCTCCCCGCGAAAGAGCGGTGCCAGGGCGGCGAGGGAGAGCGAGCGGCCGTCGAGGAGCAGGGCGGGCATCGAATCGGTGTGCAGGAGGTCCTCGCCGCCGGGGTCAGGCCTTGCGCAGCCGCGCGCGCAGCGAGAGGACGTAGATCATCAAGAAGAGCCCGAGGTAGTACTCCTTCAGCTCGCCCGAGCGGATGTCCATCCAATCGGGGGCGCTGCGCACGTCGTGAACGAGCTTGTAGACCTTGTCGGGCACGCCGACGAGCAGGGCGAGCGCGGCGCTCGGCAGGCAGACGACGGTGGGAAGGAGCCAGCGCAGGTCGCGCTCGCGTTTTCCAAGGCGGCGGCGGCGCATCACCAGCGGTCCCGCGACGGCCACGCCGGCGGCGATCGTGAGCAGGGTGCGCGGGAGCTGGTCGAGCAGGGCGCCGATGCCCGTCAGGTTGTGCAGGTTCGTCTCCTGCTGATCGTTCGCCCGCGCCCACGTCTCCGGCGTGCTCCATTTGAAGACGTGCTGGCCCCAGCTCGCTTCCTCGCCGGCGAAGAACAGGCAGCCCAGGGTGAAGATGACGACGAAGGGCCGCATCCAAGGCCTGGGAAACGGTCGCCGCCGCAGCGCGAGGGCCCCGCCGGCCGCTATGGCCACCAGGAGCACGGCGATCGTGCCGAGCTCGATCACGCCGGTCTCGGTGCGCATCCAGCGCTCGAAGACCTCGCTGCCCGCGGCGCGGCACAGGATGGCGAGCGCGAGCATCAGCGGCGGGAAGGCGAGCCACAGCCATGCCGGGAGCTCGGTGCGG
>DATKBQ010000009.1:0-7851 GCA_035546375.1 Planctomycetota bacterium
GAAGAACGACCAGCGGATGCCCGAGTACTCGGTCATGAAGCCGGCGACCAGCTCCGACTCCGCTTCGGGCAGGTCGAAGGGCGCGCGCTTGGTCTCGGCCAGGGCGGCGACGAAGAACAGCACGAAGGCCGGCAGGACGAAGGGGTTCTGGAACACGAGCCAGGCCATCCCCCACGCCCCCGACTGCATCGCAGAGGCCTCGCGCAGGTCGAGCGTCCCCGCCGCCATCACCGGCACGAGCAGCGAGATCCCCAGCGGCACCTCGTAGGCGACCACCTGGGCCGCCTCGCGCATCGCGCCGAAGAGCGACCACTTCGAGTTCGAGGCCCAGCCGGCCATGACCACGCCGATGGTGGTCATCGAGGAGAGCGCCAGGATGAAGAAGAGCCCGAGGTCGATGTCGGCGAAGTAGATGGCAGGGGCGAGCGGGAAGGCCGCCATCGCCGCCAGGATCGCGCCGAGCACCAGGGCCGGCGCGAGCACGAACAGCGCGCGGTCGGCGCCGCGCGGGATGATGTCCTCCTTCAGGAGCAGCTTCACGCCGTCGGCGATCGACTGCAGCCAGCCGTGCCAGCCGACGTACATCGGCCCGTAGCGGCACTGGATGTGGCCCGAGACCTTGCGCTCGAGCCACACCGAGAACATCGCGATCACCGAGATCAGGGCTATCGCGATGCCCACGGCGATCAGCGCGGCGGTCATCGCCAGCACCCAGCCGGGCACGTGCGTGCCGAGCGGGCCGCGCAGGAGCTCCTGGAAGGCGTTCGTGCCGCTGCCCATCGCGCTCCCCGCCGTCCTCAGCGGTCCGTCTCGCCGACCACGATGTCGGTCGAGCCGATGATGGCGATCGCGTCGCCGACCAGCGAGCCCGGCAGCACGTCCTCGAGGACCGCCAGGTTCGTGAACGACGGCCCGCGCACGCGCACGCGCACGGCGACCTTGCCGCCGTCGGAGACGACGTAATGGCCCAGCTCGCCGCGCGGGTTCTCGATCCCGACGTAGGCCTCGCCGGGCGGCACGCGCAGGGTCTTGGGGATGTCGCCGAGCACCGGGCCCTCCTCGATGCGCTCGAGGCACCAGCGCACGATCTTGATGGACTCGATCATCTCCATGACGCGCACCCAGGTGCGGTCCCAGCAATCGCCGAGCGTGCCCATCTCGCCGCGCGCGACCGGGATCTGGAACGCGCCTTCGCGCCAGATCTCCCCGTAGATCGAGTACGGCAGGTCGCGGCGCAGGTCCCAGTCGACCCCCGAGCCGCGCAGCATCGGACCGGTCAGGCCGAAGTCGAAGGCCATCTCGCGGCTGATCACGCCGATGTTCGACGTGCGCTTGACGAAGATCTGGTTCAGGACCAGCAGGTCGTAGTACTCCTGCCACTTCTCGCCGAAGACCTCGCAGAAGCGCGCCACCTCCTCCAGCCATCCCGGCGGTGCGTCGTTGAACACGCCGCCGATCCGGATGTAGCTGTAGGTCAGCCGCGCGCCGCAGATCTTCTCGAACAGCGCCATCATCCACTCGCGCTCGCGGAAGGCGTAGAAGAAGGGCGTAAAGGCGCCGATGTCGAGCCCGTAGGTGCCGAAGGCGATCAGGTGCGAGCCGACCCGGTTCAGCTCGGCGCAGATGACGCGCAGCATCTCGGCCCGCCGCGGGACCGGGATCCCGAGCAGGGCCTCGACCGCCGCCGAGTACCCGAGGTTGTTGTTCATCGCCGCCAGGTAGTCGTAGCGGTCGGTGTACGGCAGGTACTGGAGCCACTCGACGTTCTCGCCGATCTTCTCGGCGCAGCGGTGCAGGTAGCCCAGGTGCGGCTGCGCGCCGGTCACCAGCTCGCCGTCGGTGCGCATCAGGACGCGCATCACGCCGTGGGTGGCGGGGTGCTGCGGCCCGAAGTTCACCTCCAAGTCCTGGGTGCGCACGTCGAGCATGAACTCGCGCTGGCCGTCATTGAGGATGCGCGCGTCATCGGGGATGGCGCCGGTCCGGGTGCTGTCGAGGGTCATGCGCTGCGCGGCCTCACTCGCAGGAGATCCCGTGGTACTCCTTCGGGAACTCGTAGTCCTTGCGCAGCGGAAAGCCCGGCCAGTCATCGGGGAGCAGGATGTGCCGCGGATCGGGGTGGCCCTCGAAGGTGATCCCGAACATCTCGGCGCACTCGCGCTCGTGCCACTGCGCCGCGCGGTAGACCGGGACCGCGCTCGGCAGGCGCGCGTCGGCCTTGGGGATCAAGGCCTTGATCGACAGGCGCTGGCGGTGGCGGACCGAGAGCAACTCCACGTTCACCCACAGCTCGGCGGAGTCCTTCGCCGGATCGGTGGCCGTCAGGTCGATCAGGAGCTCGAAGCCGAGCCGCTCGTCGTCGCGGCAGGTCTCGAGGAAGGCCGGCAACGACTGCGGATCGACGAGCACGAAGGCTTGCCCCGCGCGGCCCTTGTCCTTCTTGTCCTTGGGATCCGCCTTGCGCGGCTCGTCGACGCCCAGGAGCCCGGGCGCGCCGATCGCCCGCAGCCGGTCGGTGATGCCGGAGAAGTCCATCGGGGGCTCAAGCGGTCCGCGCCGGCCGGCGAATGACCGACGAGCGGCGGATCTTCTCCTGCAGCTTCATCAACCCCTCGAGCAGCGCCTCCGGCCGCGGGGGGCAGCCCGCGATGTACACGTCGACCGGGACGACGCGGTCGACGCCCTTCACCACCGTGTAGCCGAACTTGAAATACGGCCCGCCGCCGGTGGCACACGCGCCCATGGCGATCACGTACTTGGGCGAGGGCATCTGGTCGTAGAGCCGCTTCACGCGCTCGGCCATCTGGAAGTTGACCGTGCCCGCCACGATCATCAGGTCCGCTTGGCGCGGCGAGGCGCGGAAGGCCCCGGCCCCGAAGCGGTCGATGTCGTGGTGCGCCGCGCCGACCGCCATCATCTCGATGGCGCAGCAGGCGAGGCCGAAGGTCATCGGCCAGATGCTGGAGAGCCTGGCCCAGTTGATGAGCCAGTCCACCTTGGTGGTCAGGACGTTCTCTTCGAAGCTGTGCTCGAGGCTGGGCATGGCGTTCCTGAGATCAGCGCCCCGCTTCGGCCGGCTCCGGCTCGGCATGGGCCGCCTCGAGGTGCGACTGGACCCCTGCGGCCTCGCGCTCCGCCTCGATCTCGGCCACTTTCAAGGGCGCCGCCTTGCGCCCGGCGGTCTTGGGCTGGTACCGCACGCCGGTGTAGGAGAGGACCCAGTCGAGGTCTCCCTTGGCCCACACGTACGCCAGCCCGAGGAACAGGATCGCGACGAAGAGCACCCCTTCGACCAGGGCGAAGAGCCCGATCCCGGTGCCGGCGGCGGTCCCCGTCCCGGCGAGCGCCTCCCTCAGGACCAACGCCCAGGGGAAGAGGAAGGCGATCTCGACGGCGAAGACCACGTAGACCAGCGCGACGGTGTAGTAGCGGATGTCGAACCGGATCCAAGCGCCCCCGATCGTCTCCTCACCGCACTCGTAGGTCTCCAGGCCCTCGGCGGTCTTGCGCCGCGGCCGCACGATCGAGGCCACGGCCAAGTTCGCCAGGACGAAGAGCAGCCCGACGGCGCCGAAGACCAGGACGATGAGGTAGTCGAAGTGCATGGGGCTAGGGGCCCTGCTCGCCTTGGCCCCGGAAGGCGCACGAGCGGCTGAGCGGCGCAGCGTAGCAGACCGGCGCCCGCCCATCCCGACGAACCCAGGGCCGTTAAGGGGTGCGGGGCGTCTGCGGCCGTTGGGGCCGTGCCAGCCCAGGGCAGCGAGGGAATCTAGGTGCGCCTCGGAGCCTGTCAAGGTGCCAAAAGAGGCGGCAGGTGAAACCGCCGCGCGCCGCCGGAGTCCGAGATCTCGGCCCCGCGCGAGCGACGCGGAGGGCCGCGCCCGATCGGGGGGACGAGCGCGAGTCGGAGGCGGCTCCGCGAGCGCGGCGCGGGGCCGTTCGGCGAGCCCCGCCGCGAGGCGGGCAAGGACACGGGTGAGCACCAAGGAGACTGACAGGGACCGAGGGTCTAGAATGGCATCTTTTAGGATTTATCAGTGCAATAAATACCCAACAAATTCTAATTTCGATCCGGAGTCACCTCCGCCGAGTTCGTCGCCGGACGACGACATGAAACCGGTGCTTTCGGCCCTGTCTGCCATCCAGATCGCGGCCCTTTGGATCCTCTCGGCTTCCTTCGTCCAGCTCCTGCTCGTGATCGTCGTCTCCCTCCCCCCGCGCGCCAACGAGCCCTGGCTCCTCCGCTGGCTCCGGACGGCGGGGGAACACCCGGTCCGAAGCACCCTCGCCCTGGGCCTCGTCCTGCACGCCCTGGTCCTGCCGCGTCCCCTGGGCAGGCCGTGAACGGCAGTTTATGATGGGGTTTCCTCGACCCCTTCCGGCGCCGCGGCCCCCTGCGGCACCGTCAGGCGGAGGCGGCGGTCGACTCCGATCCCGCGTCGCAGGCCCCAGGTCTCCATGACCCAACCCCACCATTCCGTCGTCTACGGTCCGATCCGGACCCGCCGCCTGGGCAACAGCCTCGGGGTGAACTCCGTCCCGACTACCCGGGAGGGCTGCCCCCCGGACTGCCTCCTCTGCCAGAGCGGTCTCGCGGAGGGGGTGCCGATCCTGAGCCGGGCGAACCAGATGCCGAGCGCCGGGGTGGTGGTCACGACCGCCGCCCGGAAGATCATCGAGCTGTCCAAGGCCGGCGAGAAGCTCGACAGCATCGTCCTGGGGGGCGACGGCGACCCGGTCCGCCACCCGGCCCTGCTCGAGATCACCGAGAACCTCCGCGACCTGCGCAACAAGTGGTTCCCCAAGGCCGACCTGTGCCTGATCTCGGACTCCGAGTTCCCCGACGAGGTCAACACCCACGCCCTGTCGATCTTCGACAAGCCGATCCTCCGCTTCGAGTGGGGCACGGCGAAGGCCTACGGCAGCATGACCTCCCACCCCGCGACCGGCCTGAAGCACGTGGTCGAACGGCTGGCGGGCGTCGACCGCCTGATCGTCCAGGCCACCTTCGTGCAGGGCACGCCGGACAACTCCAAGGAGCCGGAGGTCCGCGCCTGGATCAAGAAGCTCGAAGAGCTGCGGCCGCGCGAGGTCCACCTGCTCACGATCGAGGGGGCGCGGCGCGGCGCCAAGGCCAGGCCGGTGCCGGCCTCGAAGCTGGAACAGATCGCCGCGCAGGTCACCGAGAAGATCGGCGTGCCCGCCACGGTCTTCGTCCAGGAAGCGCAGCCGGTCTGAGCGTGGCGACCGTCGGCGGGTGAAACGATCGGGCTAGACTGCCCGGCATGGCCCCGCTGGCCGAGCTCCTCGAGGTCTCGAAGGTCTTCGACGGCCGGCGGGCCCTCGCGGCCCTGTCGCTCGAGGTCCGCAGGGGCGAGGTGCTCGGCCTGCTCGGGCCCAACGGCGCAGGGAAGACCACCGCCGTGCGCATCCTCTGCGGGCTGCTCGAGCCGACCTCGGGCTCGGCGCGGATCGCGGGCTTCGACGTGCGCTCCCAGGCGCTGGAAGCCCGCCGGTGCATGGCGTTCGTCCCCGACGGCGCGCCCCTGTACGCCAACCTCACGCCGCTCCAGCACCTGCAGCTCGTCGGGCGCCTGCACGGGCGCGGCGAGGAGGTGATCGAGCGCGAGGCTCGGCGGCTCCTGGCCGGCCTGGGGCTCGAGGCCCGCATCGACGACCCGGTGGGCTCCTTTTCTCGCGGCATGCGGCAGAAGACGGCGCTCGCGTGCGCGCTGCTCCCCAGGCCGCCGTTGCTCGTGCTCGACGAGCCGCTGGAAGGGCTCGACGCGCCCACGACCGCCGTCGTCAAGGAGGTCCTGCGCGCCTGGGCACGCCGGGGCGGGGCCGTGCTCTACACCTCGCACCTGCTCGACGTCGTCGAGCGCGTCTGCGACCGCATGGCGATCCTCGACCGAGGCGAGCTGGTCGCGCTGGGAACCCTCGACGAGCTGCGCGCGCGCTCGGGCCAGGACGGCACGCTGGAACAGGTCTTCCGCTCGGTCACGCGCGCCGAGGACCCTTCGCTCAAGGCGCTCGAGATCCTCGGTTCCGGGGAGCTCGCAACACTTCCGCCTTCCGCCTAGGCTTGCCCGGATGCTTTGCCGTTCCCGCCTGGTCGGCGCACTCGCCCTGGCACTCGCCGCCTGCCACGCCGCCGAGCGCCGCGCCGCGAGCGCGAGCGGCCCGGAGCTGCTTCCAGGCCTCGACGTCTACACCCGGCCGGTACGCACGGGCTCGGCCGAGGCGCAGCTCTGGTTCGACCAGGGCCTTGTGCTCGCCTGGGCGTTCAACCATGCGGAAGCGCGCCGTTCCTTCGCGCGCGCCGCGGAGCTGGATCCCGCTTGCGCGATGGCCTTCTGGGGCATGGCCTGGGCCGCGGGGCCCAACATCAACGATCCGGCGATGGACGAGGAGCGCTCGCGCGCCGCGTACGAAGCCTCGCGCCGAGCGCTCGAGCTGACCCAGGGCCAGAGCGGCGTCGAGCGCGATCTCGCCGTCGCCCTCTCGAAGCGCTACTCCTGGCCGGCCCCGGATGACCGGCGCGAGCTCGACCGCGAGTTCGCCGGCGAGATGCGCCGCGTCTGGCAGGCGCATGCGCGCGACGCCGACGTCGGCGCGATCTTCGCCGAGGCCTTGATGGACCTGCGGCCGTGGGACCTGTGGTCGCAGTCGGGCGAGCCGCGGCCCACGACGCCCGAGGTGCTCGCCACGCTGGAGGCGGTGCTTGCGATCGACCCCGAGCACCCGCAGGGACTGCACGCCACGATCCACGCGCTGGAGGCCTCGCCGAATCCGGAGCGCGCGCTGGCGGCGGCCGACCGGCTGCGCGAGCGCGTTCCCGGCGCGGGCCATCTCCTGCACATGCCTTCGCACATCGACGTACTCGTCGGGCGCTACGCCGACGCGATCGCAGCCAACCGGCGCGCGATCGCGGCCGACCTGGCCTACGTCGAGCGCGCGGGGCGCACCGGCTTCTACAACCTCTACCGCGCGCACAACTACCACATGCTCGCGTACGCGGCGATGTTCGACGGCCAGAGCCGCGCCGCGTTGGAGGCGGCGCGCGAGCTGGTCACCGAAGTGGCGCCGGCGGCGCTCGCGGAGATGCCGTTGGCGCTCGATGCGTACGTCAGCACGCCCTATCACGTGCAGGTGCGCTTCGGCCTGTGGGACGAGATCCTGCGCGAGCCCGACCCGGGGCCGGGCTTGCCGGTGACGCGGGCCACGCGCCATTACGCTCGCGGCGTCGCCCTGTCGGCGCTCGGGCTGCTCCGCGACGCCCGCGCGGAGCGCGCGGCGCTGGAGCACGCCTGCTCCGCCGTCCCCGCCGGGGCGAGCCTGGGCAACAACTCCGCGCTCGAGGTGCTCGCCATCGCGAGAGCGATGCTCGAGGGCGAGCTGGAGTACCGCGACGGACGGTTCGATCGCGCCTTCGAGCGCTTGCGCGAGGCCGTGCGCCTCGATGACGCGCTGCGCTACGACGAGCCCTGGAGCTGGATGCAGCCGGTGCGCCACGCGCTCGGCGCGCTCTTGCTCGATCAGGGCCGCCTGGAGGAGGCCGAGCAGGTCTACCGCGAGGACCTGCGCCGCCACCCCGCCAACGGCTGGTCGCTGCACGGTCTCGCCGAGAGCCTCGAGCGCCAGGATCGTGCCGCGGAGACCGCCGCGGTCCGCGCCGAGCTGAGCGAGGCGTGGGAGCGCGCCGACATCGAGCTCCACGCGTCCTGCTTCTGCCGCCGCTGAGCGCGCGCTCGGGCGAAGGGATCAGGCCCAGGCCGGGATCTCGCCGGGGCGCACGGTCGCCGTGCGGCGCTCGCCGGCGCGCAGGAAGACGACCTCGAGCGAGGCCCC
>DATKBQ010000010.1:0-8389 GCA_035546375.1 Planctomycetota bacterium
GGCTCGCGCTCTTTGCGCTCGGGCTCCTTGCCGGTAGCACGTCATGCGGAGGCGGCGGCGGAGGCTCGCCGATCCCGCTCTTCTTCGAGTTCGAGCCCAACGACGCCCCCGAGCACGCCAACCCCGTCGGCCCGGTCGGGATCGGCGACCACTTCCGGATCCTCGGCCACGTCTCGTCCATCGGCCAGGACCTCTTCGACGGGTTTGCGCTCCAAGCCGTGGAGCCCTGCCAGGTGGAGCTCGCGCTTTACGCCGACGACCCGTTCGCAGACCTGGACGTCTGCGTGTACGACCCGATGCTCGCGGCCTACGCCTTCTGCTTCGCGAGCCCGTTCAACCCCGAGACCGGGGCCTTCTCGATCTTCGGCGCCGGCACGGACTTCCACCTGGTCGTCTCCTCGTTCGCGGGCGCGGCGAGCTACGAGCTGGACGTGCGGGTCGTGCCGCTCTCCGCCGGGTCCTTCGCCACCGCCGGCGGCGGCGAGCGGATGGCCCGCGCGGGCGGCGAGGATCCGGCCCTCGAACCGGCCCGTCAGGCTCACCTCGAGCGGTACTTCCGCGGCCAGCGTGCGGCCTCCGCCGAGGCGGAGGAGGACGAGCTCTACGAGCCGGGCGAGCTGATCGAGGTCGACGGCGGCGGCAACCTGCGCCGCACGCCGCTGTGGATCCTGCGCCCGCGGGCCCGGGAATCCCGGGAAGAAGCTTCTGCGCCGCACGTCAAGGTCCCGCGATGAAACTCGCCCTGGTCCTCTCCGGCCTCTTGGGAAGCGCGCTCTACTTCTTCGGCGTGATCCCGGGCACCGGCTCCCCGGGGGGGCCCGAGTCGGTGGTCAGCTACTACGGAAACGGGCAGATGCGGGCCTCGACGAGCTTCGTCGACGGCATGCGCGCGGGCCCGGCCGTGGAGTGGTATGCCGACGGCCAGAAGCTGGCCGAGGGGCGCTACCAGGCCGGGCTGCGCGAGGGCGACTGGACGTTCTGGCTTCCGGGGGGCGAAATCGATCGCGAGCGCACGGGAACCTACGTCTCGGGTAAGCTCGTGGGCGGCTGAGCGGACCGACGATCGTGATGGGGTAGGCCCCCCGCGCCACCTGAGGGCGCGGGGGGCCTTGGTTTTGGGAGCGGACCCGCACCGCGTGGCGAACCCGCGCCCCTCACCGGACGGCGAGGGATGCACGGCGCGGGTTAGGCTCTCGCGATGCCCCGCCCCCACCGCGCAGGGCTCGCGCCCGGCGAGAAGCGGCTGGTCCTCACGCTCACCACCGGGCGCAGCGGCACCGCGTGGCTCGCCCGCGCGCTCGGCGCCTTCGGCGGCGTGAAGAGCCTCCACGAGCCCAAGCCGACGTTCTCGAGCGCGTTCCGCGCGGTCCTCGCCCGGCCCGGGGTGGCGCGCGAGTTCTGGCTCGAGCACAAGCTCCCGCGGATCGCGCGCCACGCCCAGGCGGTCTACGCCGAGACCAGCCACGTCGCCTGCAAGGGCTTCCTCGAGGCGCTGTTCGAGCTGGGCCACCGGCCCGACCTGATCGAGCTGCGGCGCGAGCCGCGGGCCGTCGCCGCCAGCCTGCTCGCGCTGGACACGATCCCCGGTCGCACGCTGGCCGGGGTCAAGTACTACCTCTCGCCCTGGGACGGCCCGGGGCTGCTCCTGCCGCTGGAGGAGCGCGCGGCGCGCGAGCTGAGCGACTACCAGCTCTGCTACTGGTACTGCATGGAGATGGAGGCGCGCTCGCGTGCGGCGCGCGAGCGCTTCGAGCCGCTCGGCGCGCGCATCGTCCAGGCGCGGCTCGAGCGGCTGGCCGCGTCCGCCGAGGCGGTGCTCGCCCTCGGCCGCGAGCTGGGCTTGCCGGCGCCCACGGCGCTGGGGAGGCTGGAGCTGCGCACCCTGGCAGGCCGCCTGGTGAACGAGAAGCCCGAGAAGAAGCGCCGCGAGGTGCCGCCGCCCGACGAGCTGGAGCGGATGGAGGCCGAGCTGCGGCGGCGCCTGGGGCTCGACGCCTAGGCTCGGACCCTTCCGCCCCCGCTCAGGACGGCTCGTACAGGTACACCCCGGACTGGCCCGGCGTCTCCTCGACGGCGACGCGCAGCCGGGTGACCTCCACTCCGGCGAAGGTCGACACCAAGCGCTCGAGCAGCGTCCGGCCGATCCACCCGGCCAGGTTCTCCGAGCTCGCGTTGTTGATCGGCAGGACGAGCACGTCGCCGGTCGGGGCGCAGTAGAAGAGCTCGCGGTAGCGCACCTCGGTCACGCCGTCGGAGCGCGGCCCGACGCTCAGCCCGGGGTGGCGGCCCGGGACGATCCAGTGCTCGTCCAGCTCCGCGAGGAGATCGCGCACCACCGGCTTCACACGCCGGAAGTCGATCACCAGGCCGTGCGGCGAGAGCGCGGCGGCGACCTCGACGCGCACGCGGTAGTTGTGGCCGTGCAGCCGCTCGCTCGTGCCGTCGGGGAAGATCAGGAAGTGCGCCGCCGAGAAGCGGAACGACTCCTTGAAGAGGTCGATCGACCAGCGCTCCATCGGCCGGCAAGGGTACCGAAGCGCAGCCGGGAGCGACGCCGGGCCGTCAGGGCGTCGGCGCCAGGTTGCGCGAGCGCACGCGCACGACCGGCTCGACCCCGGGCGGATCCTCCTCGAAGGGATCGCCCCAGGCGTCGACGGCGTAGTCGGGGGAGTCGGGCAGGAGCCCGCGCTCGATCAGCCGCGCGCGCAGCACCTCCCAGTCGGCGGGCAGCGGCGCGCTCATCTGGAAGCGGCGGTTGTAGCCGGCGATCGCCATGGCGATGCGGCGCCCGCGGGCGACGGTCTCGTCGCGGCGCAGCCGGGTCGTGTCGCGGGCCTCGCACAGGTCGTCGGCGGTGTCGAAACGCCCGTCGGCGCCCGCGCTCACGATCTCGAAGGTCTCGCCATCGGCCGCGAGCCGCCAGGGCCGGCCCCAGGCGTCCTCCGGCGACGCGTCCCCGCCCGGGAAGTCCCGCAGATCCGCGAGCGAAGCCGGCCAGCTCCCGCGACGCGCGAAACGCGCCTCGGCCGCCAAGCCCAGGCGCAGCAGCACGGCCCGCGTCTGGTCGGCGCGATCCGCGCGGTTCAGCCGCGAGCGCAGGGGCACCCCTACAAGGGCCAGGGCCGCCGCGGAGGCCAGCGCCAGGGCGAGCGCGGAGCCGGCCGCTCCGCGCGGGAAGGCTCGGCTTCGACCTCGACGCGTGGACCTGACCATGGGCCTCCGTCCGTTTCGGAAGTCGGCGGGCGGGGCTTGAGCGGCTTTTGGGGTTCGTATCCTTTGCGCCCATCCCCCCGATGGAACTCGACACGCGCACGGTGACGCTCCCCGGCGGCCTCGGCTTCGAGGTCGCCGCCGGCGACGCGATCATCGGGCCGGCCATCGAGCGCGGGACATGGGCCGAGCACGAGACGCGGCTCTTCCGCGCGCACGTCGTGGCGGGATGCCGCGTGGTCGACCTGGGCGCCAACGTCGGCTGGTTCGCGGTCCAGGGGATCCTGGCCGGAGCCGAGGTGCACGCCTTCGAGCCGGTGCCCGCCCTGGCGGAGATCTGCCGCCGCAACATGCGGCGCGCCGAGCGCGCGGGGGCCGGGCGCGGCGTGCTCCACGCCTGCGCCGCCGGGGCGGAGGCGGGCCGAGCGCGGATCGCGATCGCGCGGGCGAACCTGGGGGACAACCGCGTGCTCGATCCGGGCGCGCAGCGGCCGGCGGACATGGGCGAGGGCGAGACGATCGAGATCGAGATCGCGCCGCTCGACGCGCGCGTCGAGGGTCCGGTGCGATTCCTCAAGCTGGACACGCAGGGCTCGGAGTGGCTCGCGCTCCAGGGGGCGCGCAGGCTCCTGGAGGCGAGCCCGCGCATGGCGCTCTTGGTCGAGCTGTGGCCGTACGCGTTGCGCGGCGCGAGCCCTGGAGAGCTGCTGCGCTTCCTGGACGAGCACGGGTTCCGGCTCGGCAAGGCGACCGAGGCGCCGTATCCGATGCGCCCGGAGCGCATCCTGCGCCAAGCGCTCGCGCGGGACGCGCTGCACGGGGGGATCGACCTGTACGGCACGCGCGGCCTGCCCTTCCACGTCCGCGGCTGGAAGGCGCGCCTGCACGGGATGGCGCGCAGCCTGCGCGAGGATTGAGCTCCGTGGCGATCGTCGACTTCCACCTGCACCTCTTCTCGCGGCCCTACTTCGAGGCTCTGGCGGCGCAGTCGCCGCTGGAGGGAGACGTGGAAGCGAAGCTCGCGCGCGTCGCGAGCCAAGCGCGGATCGAGGTCCCGCCGCGCGCGCTGGACGCGCACGTGGCCCGCTGGATCGCCGAGCTGGATGCCGGCGGCGTGGAGCGGGCGGCGGCCTTCGCCAGCGCGCCCGAGGAGATCCCGGCCGTGGCCGAGGCCGCGCGGATCGCGGCGGGGCGGCTGGTGCCCTTCGCGCTGGTCGATCCGCGCAAGCCCGGCGTGCCCGAACGCGTGGCGCAACGGATGGACGAGCAGGGGTTCCGCGGCGTGCTGCTCTTCCCCGCCCTGCACCACTACCACGTCGGCTCCGCCGAGGTCGCGCCGCTCCTCTCGGTCCTCGACGAGCGCGCCGGGATCGCCTACGTGCACTGCGGGATCCTGATCGTGCGCCTGCGCGATCTCCTCGGCCTCCCGCGGGCCCAGGACCTCGCCTACGCCAATCCGCTGGGCGTGATCCCTGCGGCGAACGCCGCCCCGCGCGCCCGCTTCGTGATCCCGCACTTCGGCGCCGGGCTCTTCCGCGAGGCCCTGATCGCTGGCGCGCAGTGCCCGAACGTCCTCGTCGACAGCTCGTCGTCGAACTCCTGGATGGCGACGCAATCTGCGCCGCTACGCCTGCGCGACGTCTTCGAGCGCGCCCTGGGCGCCCTCGGCCCCGAGCGCCTCCTCTTCGGCACCGACTCGAACACCTTCCCCGCCGGCTGGCGCAAGGACCGCTACCTCGAGCAGCGCGCGGCCTGCGAGTCGCTCGGGCTCTCCGAGCGCGACCTCGACCGGATCTTCGCCGAGAACGCGCGCCGTCTGCTGCGGTGATTCGTCTCCGCGATGGTTCACCACTTTGCGTTACGCCGCGCTTACTTCCTGAGCGAGTAAGGGCGGCGTAACGCAAAGTGGTGAACCATCGCGGAGACGAATTCATGGGGTCGGGGCGTCGATGCGGGGCTGTTGGCCGCGCAGGACGGAGTTGTCGCCGAAGAGCTGGGATTGGTCGACGAGCGGGGCGCGCTCGAGCGCGGCCATGTCGATCTGGCCGGATTGGCCATAGGCGTCGAGGGCGTTCTGCCAGGTGACCTGCTCGACCGCGGCGGCGTCGATGCCGCGCTCGAGCATCAAGGCGGCGGTGCGCGGCACGGACAGGGGGTCGGAGATGCCCCAGTCGGCGGAGCTGTCGACGATCAGGCGGCGCGGGCCGTAGCGGCGCACGATCTCGACCATGCGCTCGGAGCCCATCTTCGTGTGCGGGTAGATCGTGAAGGCGGCCCAGGCACCGTCCTCGAGCACGGCCTCGACCGTCTCCTCGTTGTTGTGGTCGATCACGAGCTTGTGCATCGGCACGCCACACTCGCGCGCCAGCTCCAGCGAGCGCACGATCCCGCGCTTCTTGTCGCGGTGCGGCGAGTGCACCATGACCACCATGTGGTTCTTGGCGGCGAAGTCGAGCTGCCAGGTGAAGGCGCGCTCCTCGGCGGCCGAGATCTCGTCGAAGCCGATCTCCCCCACCGCGACGACGCCCTGCTTCAGGGCGAAGCGCGGCACGATCTCGAGCACCTCGCGCGCCAGGGGCTCGTTGTTCGCCTCCTTGGCGTTGAGGCCGATCGCGCAGAAGTGCGCGATCCCGAATTGCGCCGCGCGGAAGCGCTCCCAGCCGACCAGGCTCGAGAAGTAGTCGGCGAAGGTGCCGATCTGCGTCCGCGGCTGGCCGACCCAGAAGGCGGGCTCGATCACGCCGCGCACGCCGGCGCGCGCCATCGCCTCGTAGTCGTCGGTCGTGCGGCTGGTCATGTGGATGTGCGGATCGAAGAAGCGCATGGCATTCGGCTCCTAGGCGATGCCCGACTGGGGATCCAGGGCGCGGACGGCGCGCTGGTCGCACTTGCCTTCCAGCGCGGCGACCATCGTGTCGCGCACCAGCGGATCGCGCTCGAGGGCCACCAGCGACCGCAGCCGGTCGGACTCGCCGGCGCGCGCCAGCGCGAGCGCGGCGGCGGCGCGGCCGCGCGAGGAGCCCTTCTCCAGCTCGCGCTCGAGCGCCGCCAGCCCGCGCGGCCCCGCGTGCGCTCCCACGCACAGCCACAGCTCCGGGTTGACCGGCCGCCCGGCGCTGCGGCGCTCGTCGGCGAGGTCCAGCGCCATGCGCGCCAGCTCCGGCGAGAGCCGCCGGTCGAGCCCGAAGACTCGCCACAGCGGCGCCTCGACGAAGATCGCCTTGATCACCGCCGAGCGCCAAGCGATCTCATCGAAGTAGCGGAAGGTGAACGGGGTGTCGCAGCAGGCGGCCTCGAACACGACGCGCATGTTGCTGCGCGCGCCCTCGCCCGCGCGCCAGGTGAAGCGCTCCGCCAGCGGCAGGTGCGCCAGCGAGCGGTAGAGCGCGCACTGCTCGCCCACGTCGGCGAAGCGGAAGGCCTCGAGCACGTTGTGCTCGGCCTCGTGCTGGGCCAGGTCGGGCTGCGAGAGCACCAGCGAGACGCGCACCGTCTCGAGCACGCTCCAGCGCTCGGGGTCCCAGCCCTCCAGGAGCTCCCCCGCCTCGCGCCGCTCCTCGTCGCTCGGGGCCAAGCGCTCGTCGCGTGCGTGGCGGCTGGCCAGCGCGAGCAGCGCGCAGAATCGGTCGGCGTCCACGCCGCCGCGGATCTCGGCTCCGACGTCGAAGGCCCACGCGCGCGCCTCGTCGGCCAGCCGCGCCTCGAGCAGCGAGCGCAGGAACGGCAGCGTCCGGCTCATCGCGCGGCGCGGCGCTCGGGCATCCCGAGCTGGAGCGCGAGGGCGGCGTACGACGTCGACGCGGTGATCATGTACGTGCTGTCGAGGAAATCGGAGGTCGAGCCGTCCTTGCGCTGGGCCTTGATCAGGTGCGGCCGCAGCCGCGCGTGCCAGGCCTCGCGCTCCTCGGCGGGCAGCTCTTCGATCGCCAGCGCCGCGTAGTAGTGCCCGAAGTAGTAGAAGTAGCCGGCGTTCGCGTAGTAGCCCTCGTGCGGGATCGGGCGCATGCGCGCCACGTCGAGGAAGCGGTGGTGCTCGAAGAAGGCCTCCAGACCGCGGCGGATGCGGTCCGGCGTGGCGAAGCCTTCTCCGGACGCGGAGAGCCCCCAGTTGCACACCTGGATCCGGCCCAGGCTGCCCTTCACGTCGTTGATGTGCTCGCCGCCGGTGATGCGCGGGATCGGGCGCAGGTCGTACTCGTAGGCGCCGTTCGGCAGCGCGCAGCGCTTCACGTACTCCTTCGCACGCTCCAGCATGCGCGGCTCGTACGTCCAGCCGAGCTCCTTCGCCCGCGCCAGCGTGGGCAGGATGAGCGCCGTGCAGAAGCTCGTCGACCAGGTCGGCCGGCGGGTGAACGGCGGGTCGTCGTAGTAGGCCCAGCCGCCCTCGGGCACCTGGTTCGCGGCGAGCGAGGCCAGGAACTCCTTGCCGCGCGCCTCGAGGCGCGCTCGCCGCTCCCCCGTGACGCGCGGGTCGTCGGCGGCGCGCACGCAGGCGACGAGGCCGTAGAGCGTCGACCAGTTGTTGTCGACGTCCCAGTGGCTGCCGCGCTTGGGTATCCGCGTCGTCGCGAGCCAGTCGAGCGCTCGCTCCATAGCGGCGCGGCGCTCCGGAGTCTCCTCGGCCTCCACCAGCGCCACGCAGGCCAAGCCGTGGGCCGCGACCTGCCAAGCGTAGTAGGTCTCGACCTCGAAGCCCTGCTCGAAGTAGCACTCGAGCACGCCCGTCCCCCACGCCCCGGTGGGCTTCTGGTTCACCACGAGCCAGCGCAGGTAGCGCTCGAGCGCGGGCTTCGCCTCCGCGGCGGTCATGGTCTTGGGGACGTCGCTGACCTCGCGCGACACGGTGATTTCGGGGCGCCCCTCGCCAGTCGGAGGCGGAGCGTCCTGAACGGGCAAGGGTGGCGCGGCGCCTGCAAGGATGGAGAAGAGGAGCGAGGGACCGGGTGCCGGGATCACGGTGCGTCCTCCCGATGAGACGGCGGCGAAGACTCGCCGCCCGGCTCTTCGCCTTCCGGTTTCTCCAGCTCCGCCACCTTGTCGCGGGCCTTGAGCAGGGCGAGCTCGCCCGAGAGTTGGCTCTTGTTGAAGGCTGTCCCGGCTTCGGCGAGCGCCTTCTCCGCCGCGCGGAGCTTCTTCTCGAGCTCGCGCTGGTCCTTGGGAAGGTCCTCCTGCTCCAGAT
>DATKBQ010000011.1:0-3228 GCA_035546375.1 Planctomycetota bacterium
GAGCCCCAGGCCATCGCGCGTCCCGTCCTCGAGCGCCTCGGCGTGCCGGCCGAAGGCCGACTCGACGCGATGATGCTCGACATGAAGCGCACCTTCGACGCCCTGGTGGAGCGCTTCGCGGAGAGCCCCGAGACGCGCGAGCGCATCCTCGCGAACCCGATCTACCAGCACGTCTCCGATGCGCTGGCGGGCAGCGCGGAGTACTCGGCGATGGAGAAGGTCTACGAGCTCGCCGAGCGCGAAGACCTGGACCTGATCGTCCTCGACACGCCTCCCTCCCAGCACGCGCTCGACTTCCTCGAGGCGCCGGACCGGCTGATCGCCCTGCTCGACAGCCGCCTCGTCCAGCTCCTGCTCCATCCGGCCCTCGCCGCCGGGCGCATGGGGCTTCGCATCTTCCAGCGCGGCCTCCACCAGGCCTTCCGCCTGATCGAGCGCGTGTCGGGCCTCGCCTTCCTGGAGGACATCTCCGAGTTCCTGCTCCTGATCGAGGGCATGTCCGAGGGCTTCCGCGAGCGCGCGGTCAAGGTGCGGGGTCTGCTCTTCGGCGCGGAGACCGGCTTCGTGCTCGCCGCCGGGCCCGCCGACGAATCGGTCGCTCACGCCACGCGCTTCCTCGACCGGCTGGAGGCCTCGAAGGCCCCGGTGCGCGGACTCGTCGTGAACCGCATGCGCCGTTGGCCGGAGCGGCAGGTGGTCCGGCCGACGGCCGAGCAGCGACCCGCCGCCGAGGACGCGCTCGCCGATGCCCTCGCCGCGGGCGGGGGACCCTCGTTGCCGGCGCGGGAGTGCGCCCAGGCGGCGCTCGCCATCGTCGACGGCTACGCTGAGATGGTCGCGTGCGATGCGCGGGCCACGGCTTCGCTGCGCCAGCGGGCAGGCGAGAGCGGATACTTCGTCAGGCTGGTCCCCGAGTTTCCGCGTGACGTGCACGACCTCGACGGTCTCGCGATGCTCGCGCGCCTGGTCTGTGAGGACGCGGAGCCGGAGGAAAGGGCCCCTGGCTGAGCGCAAGCGGCGCAGGCGGGCCAGCGCGAACGGCGCGAACGGCGACGCCGCGGGCGGAGCCGCCTCGAACCGTGCGAACACCCGGTCTTCCGGCGAAGCGCCCGGAGACTTGGCCGAGGCGCTCGCCCGGGCGCGCCGTCACGGCCGTGCCGCGCTCGCCGAGGCAGCCGCTGCGGCGCGGGCGCTCTTGGACGCGGCGAGCCTGGCGACCTCCGGGGCTCCCGCCGAGCGCTCGGCCGCCGCGCTGGCCCATCTGCTCGACGCGATCGTGGACTGGCTTGACCCTCGGTCGGGGTCCGCGTCGCCTGTGCTCGGCGTGGTGATCGAGGCCCTCGATGCGGAGATCGCCCGCTGGGAGGGGCTCGGCCGGGACGACGCCGATGCCCGGGCCGTGCTCCGCGCCTTCCTGGCGGTCCGCGAGCTGCTCTGGGAGCTCGGCGTTCGACCCTCCGGCGTCCACGACGAGCGAGGTGAACAGCCAGAGGGAGCGACGCGGCGCGTGCAGCGCGTTCCCTTGCAGGGATGACACGGCAAGGGCGTCTGCTAATGTCCCGCCGCCCTTCGGTCCGGTCCTTCGTGGCGTCGCACTACCCGCCGAGCGAGCCGATCCCATGGCCGTTTTCATCAAGCGGTACGCCAACCGCAAGCTCTACAACACCGAGACGAGCCGCTACATCACACTCAAGGGCATCGCCGAGCTCCTGGAGCAGGACCAGGAGGTGCGGGTCATCGACAACGAGACCGGCGAGGACATCACCTCGGTCACGTTGTCGCAGATCCTGGTGGACACCGAGCGCTCGAACCGGGCCGTGCCGAACAACCTGCTGACCGAGCTCTTCCAGCGCGGCGGCGACGCTCTCTACGGCGCGTTGCGCCGCGGCGTGGGTGACGCCAGCGAGAGCATCGACGAGCTTCAGCGCAACATGCGCCGCATCCTCGCGGGCAAAGGCGAGCGGGAGCGCCGCGACTGGATCGCCTTCGCGCCGCCGGACATGGATCAGGTCGTCCAGCGCACCATCGAGCGGGTCTTCAAGGCCCTCGACCTGCCCCGCCGCTCCGACGTGGAGGCCCTGAACGAGCGGCTCGACCGGGTGGTCCGCGCCATCGAAGCGCTCGAGAAGCGCCGCGTGGGGGGCGAGGCGTCGCTGGGCCGGGAGGAGGCAGTCGCGCAGACGCGCGACGACGCCGCGGACGAGGAGCCGGCCTAGGCGAAGACTCCGCCGCGGGCATGCACGTCCGCGTCGAGCATCGCCTGGATCGCCTGGCGCAGCTCCTCGGTGACCCGCGAGACGAGCAGCTCGTCGCGGGCTGCGTCCGCCGGCAGGTCCTGCGTCGCGAGGGGCTCCCCGAAGCGAATCGACCACTTCGACGGCAGCGGAAGCGCGCCGAGCGGGCCGAGCCAGGGGAAGGTCGGCGTCACCGGCAGGAAGGGCAGTCCCACCGCGCGAGCCAGGGTCCCCACCTTGAAGAGCACCGGGTGGGTCTCCTCGGCACCGACCACGGCCACGGGCACCAGCAGCGCGCGCGTCTCGAGGGCCACGCGCACGGCGCCGCCACGACCGAAGCGCTGGAGCCGGTAGCGGTGCCGGAACGTCTTCGCGGCCCCCTTCTGGCCCTCGGGAAATGCCACCACCGAGCGGCCCGTGCGGAGCAGCCGCTCGGCGTTCTCCCGGCAGGCGCGCACGCCACCGAGGCGCGCCAGGACGTGCTGGGCGAAGGGCATGGTGATGATCCAGTCCGCCACGAGGAAACGCGGCCGGGCTGGCTCCCCGTGGGCGCGCGCCACGACGTCGGAGATCATGAGCCCGTCGTAGGGCAGCAGCCCCGAGCGGTTCGCCACGAAGAGCACCGGCGGCTGCGGGAGCGCCGCGAACCCGCGCACCTCCACGCGCCACCACTGCTCGCGCAGGAGCGCGAGCAGTGGCCGCGCGCGACGCAGCGCCTCCGGGTCGAGCCCGAAGTCGTCGACGTCGCCGCTGCGCTCGCTCATGCCGAGCGTGCGCAGCCGGCGCCGGACCTGCTCGAAGAGGGCGAGCCATTCGTTCGCGGAGACGGGGGGCACCTCGCGCGCCCGCGCGCCGCGCAGGCGGATCTCGATCTCGCTGCGAAGGTCGGCCAGGGCCCGAGCCAGCGCGTCCTCCGGCTCCGGTTGGTCCTCACGAGACACCGCTGCGGGCGGTGTCGGTGCGGCGGCCGTGGGGTCATCCGAGGGAGCGCGCG
>DATKBQ010000012.1:0-2500 GCA_035546375.1 Planctomycetota bacterium
GTCTGACGCCGAGGCCGAACGCAAGAGGCGACGCCGGCCTGCCGAGGCTGGCGGCTACAGTCTTCCCCTCGCGATCGGCTCAAGGCCGACGCCGCTCCAATCCTTATCCCGTGCCGAAACGAGGGTTACCGGAGGTCTCCCCGTTCCTTCCCTGCGGACCATGAGCACGAAGCGATTCGATCCCTCGAAGTCCATGCGGATCTCGTCGGTCGAGCTGAGCAGGGCCGCGACCGACACCGGTTCCGCCGCGACGGGTGCCGCGGAGAGCAGCATGGCGGCCGTGATTGCGAAGCGTCCAGCGATCGTCATCACCTTATCCTCCCTGGTTAAAGCGCCGATGCTGGCCCGGACGCGCCCGCGCCGATATCCGATTGCGGCAGAGCTGTCCGAAAACGGCAGGAAAAGTGCTAGGCTGCCCGGAGAGACTGGCTCGGGTACCGGCGGCATGTCGCAACCGAGATCGAGAGGAGCTGAGCAGCCTGCGTCGTCGGGTCCCTTGCCCGAGGACGTCAGGAAAGCCCTCGCGCTGATGCACCTGTCGCTCTGCGAGCCGCTCTCGATGGGGGACCTCGCGCGGCAGTGCGGCGTCCCGGAGCGCACGCTCAACGACCACTTCCGCACCTTCGTCGGTCGCTCGCCGATCCGCCACCTGCGCCGCCTGCGGCTGGCGGCCGCGAGGAAGGCGCTGCTGTCCGCCGGGCACGAAGCCTCGGTGACGGAGATCGCCCACGGATTCCTGTTCGCGCACCCCGGGCGCTTCTCGGAGCGGTACCGGGCCGCCTTCGGCGAGACGCCCTCGGAGACCCGGCGCCGCGCGCGGGCTCTCGCCGCGCCGCCGCGGACGCTGGGCGGCGACTGCAGGGCCGCTCCGTCGCTCCTGTTGCGCGACACGCCCTCGCTCGCGATTGTCGTCGCGGGCGCGGCAGGACCCGCGCCAAGCTGGCTCGCGGGCCTCGGCGGGGCGCTCGCGTCGGGCCTCTGCTCCGCCTCCTGGCTGTCGGTGGTCCTGCCCGCGGCAGCCGGCGCCGCGTCGTCTGACCCCCGGCGCGTGTTCCGGGAGACCGGGGCGCGGTACGTCCTCTGGGTGCGGCATGTCGAGGATCGCGATCGGCTGCGCCTGAGCTTCCATGTCTCCGATGGCGCGACGGGAGCCGTCCTCTGGGGCGGCCATGTCGATGGCGGCCTCGGCGACGGGCTCGAACTGCAGGATCGGCTCGTTCGCCGGATCGGCGAGGGCATCGGTCCCGCGCTCCGCAGGGCCGAGATCCACCGGGCGGCGCGGACCGACCCACGGGATCTCGACGTGCGGGGGCTGGCGTTGCGGGCGACGCCGCTCCTCCTCTCGGCAACGCCCGAGGGCGCCTCGAGAGCGCTCGAGCTGCTCGATCGCGCCATGGAGATGGATCCCGACCACCCCCTGCCGATCGCGCTGGCCGGCTGGGGGCACGGCCAGCTGGTCATGTACAACGCGACCACCCGGCCGGCCGAGGAGCGGGACCGGGCGCTCCGGCTCGCCCGGCGCGCGGCGATCTTCGGGGGAGAGGACCCGCTGGAGCTTGCGGCGCGCTGCACCGCGCACATGATGCTTGGCGATCTGGACGCCGCCGAAGCGCTCGTCGCGCGGGCGCTGTCGCGGGACCCGGCGTGCGGCTGGGCGTGGAGCCGGAGCGGCTGGCTCCAGACCTACCGCGGCAACCCGGGAACGGCGCTCCGCCACTTCCAGCGCGCCCTCAGGCTCGAGCTGCACGGCTCGCGGGCGAACACGCTGGTCGGGATCGGCTGCGCCCACTTCGACGCGGGCCGCTACGCGGCGGCCGCCCGCTGGGTGCAGCGCGCCTTGCGGCTGCAGCCGGACATGGAGTGGTGCAACCGAAGCCTTTCGGTTTCCTACGCCCGCCTCGGAGAGCGGCGCATGGCGCGCCGGTCGCTGGAGTCGCTGCAGAGGTATCACCCCGATCTCGCCGTCCGCGACGTGGTGGCGGCGGTTCCTTCAGGCGCGGTTTCCTGGAGCGGCTCGCCAACGGGCTGGACGACCTGGGGCTTCCGCCCTGATCGCGCTCCGCACCGCGGCTACGCGAGGCCGTAGAGCGCGCCGAACATGAGCCCGAACAGGATCGCGCCGCCGAGGCCGAAGGCGACGTACATGCCGAAGACCTCGCGCTTGACCAGCGCCCAGACCGCGGCCATGGCGGGGATGCAACTGACCGCGCCCGCGATCATGAAGGCCATCGCCGCGCCCGGGCTCATGCCCTGCTCCATCAGCCCCGCGACCAGCGCCGGCGCGGCGTAGCCGTTGACGTAGGCCGGCGCGCCGACGAGAGCGCCGACGAAGACGGGCCCGATGCCCGGACCGCCGACGAGCGCCCCGATCGCCTCGGCCGGCACGTACTCGATCAAGAGGCCCCCGAGCAGGTAGGCGAGCATGAGCCACTTGGTCAGGAACAGCGCCTGGTCGAGCGCCGTGCGCCCGAAGGTGCCGCGCCGCTCCGCCTCGGCCCAG
>DATKBQ010000013.1:0-5659 GCA_035546375.1 Planctomycetota bacterium
GTCGGGGTAGCGCTTGCGCAGGATCTCGTGCTCGACCTCGTCGAGCGAGAGCTTCTCGCCCTTCCCGTCGGGGTCGAAGGCGCCCATGGCGATGAACTCCTTCTTCCACACCGGGCTGAAGAGCCCGCCCAGGTCCTTGACGCTATCGAGCGGATAGTTCGAGGCGACCAGGTGCACGACGTGCGCGTTGTAGACGTTGATCCAGAAGGCCATCTGCTGCTCGCGCTTCCAGCCCTCGAGCTCGGCCGGCGTGACGGCGTGCAGGGCCTGGAGGTAGCGGTCGAGCTTGCCGCGGTCCTCGATCAGGCTCTGGTAGTCGAAGCGGTCGCCGCGGACGTGCTCCTTTACCACGTCGGTCCATAACGCGTGCTCGTGGTCGAACGGCCCGGCCGGCTCCTGGGCGTGCCTAGCCGCCAGCGGCTCGACGGCCAGGGAGTTGCAAAGCCAGAGCAGCAGGGGGATCGAGAACAGCGTCGCCAAGCGCATCGGGGGATCGTGTCGGGCGAGGATCATGCGCAGCTCCGGCTCGAGCTTGCCGAGGGGATCGAAGGAACCTGCGCGCACGGCCGGCGCAGGCTCAGCAGGGGGAATCTTCCCATACGGGCGGGCCGCAGCCATCGTGACCGCCGCGGCGGGCGTCAGCGCGTCGAGCCCGGCTCGGGCAGCGAGGCCAGGAAGACCTCAGCGATCCGCTCGGCCAGGATGCGGGAGCCATGGCGGTCGAAGTGGCAGCCATCGACGTACACCGGCTCGCTCACGCGCTCGAACACGCCGCTCGCGTCCAGGAAGTTCACACCGAACCCCCGCAGATGCCTCCCGGCCGCGCGGAGCATGGGATAGCCGAGGCGGATCCCCTCCTCCCACGTGTCGGAGAGCCTTCCGCTCGCGATCTCGGCCGGGGCCAGCGGCTTCGAGCCCGGATCGTGCTGGGTCGGCTGCAGGACATGCAGGTAGTGGATCCCCCGAGCCCGGCAGAGAGCCTGCATCGAGCGCGAGGACTCGAGCCAGGCCCGCGTCACCTGGATGCGGCAGGCGATGGGCTCGGAGTCGAACGGCGGCCCGCGCCAAGTGCCCAGATCCTGCTCGCGGGCGAGGGCCTCCGAGCAGCGCTTCGTGGCGGCGAACCAGCGCTGGCGGCAGCGCGCGAGCCGGCGCAGGGTCCAGCGCGAGAGCAGCGCGCTGTGATGGTGCCCGCGCTGGGCCGCGGTGCGCGCGATCGCTTCCGCCCGGCGCCGCTCGGCGTGGATCTCGAGCAGCCCGTCCAGCCCGTCCCCCTCGGAGATGCCTGGATTGCCGAGCATGGCCCAGGGCGCGAACGCGGGGAAGAGCGGGTGGAGCCCCTGCTCGCGGTTCGAGCTCCCGATCGCCGCCTCGTTGAAGCCGTCGATCTCGATCACGGCGTGGGGCCGGTAGCCGAGCTGGAGGAGCCATCCGAGGAGCATCAGCATCTGCGGCTGCTTGAAGGACCCCCGGCCATGGTTGAAGCACACGACCCGCCGCCCGGCGAAGCGCGGGTCGCGCTCGAGCAGCGCCGCCAGGTGATCGCCCGCGCTCGAGGCGAACATGCCTGCTACCGAGCCTCCGAGCACCAGCACGCGGTACTCGTCGGGCTCGGCCTCGGCCTGCGCGCGCGCCTCGATCACGACCTGGCCCAGCGTGCTCGCGGCTTCCTCGAACCCGTAATAGGGATGCAGGACGTGGCCGCTCCAGGGTTGTTCGTCCCCGAGCGGCGAGCGCGGCTTCGGGATCGGTCCGAGCATCGGCGCGATCAGCAGGGCTGCAGCCGCCTCGGCGTCGCGCGCGCGGTGGGGCGCGCCCTTCGCCGCGAGCCACGCGCGCAGGGCGCCCTCGGCCAGCGCAAGGCCGAGCAGCGCCCCGAGGAGCACGAGAAGCCCGCGCTTCAACGCCCATCCCCCGTGCGCCCGGCTGCCTCGCGCTCTAGCGCCGCGAGCACCCCCTCGGCGATGCGCTCCGCGAGGATCTCGTTCCCGCGGTCGCCGAAGTGGCAGCCGTCGTAGTACAGGCTCTCCTCCACGCCCGAGAAGGCGCGCGACAGGTCGAGGAAGTCCACGCCTTCCTCGCGCAGCTCCTCGCCAACCTTGCGCAGGAGCGGGTAGCCCGAGCGGACGCCCTCGCTCCAGCTCTCCAGCACCCCTCCCGTGCGCAGCTCCTCCTCCGTGACGGGCTTCGAGCCCTGGTCGTGGAGCGTCGGCTGCAGCACGTGCACGTAGTCGATGCCGCGCTCGGCGCACTGGGCGCGCATCGCGAGCGAGGACTCCTTCCAGGCCCAGGCCACCTGCCCCAGCGCGCCGTCGAGGCTCTCGTCGAACGGCGGGCCGCGCCAGGGCTCGTCGCCGACTTCCGAATCGAACAGGTCCATGTACGAGAGCTGGGCTTCGGCCCATCGCGCGCGCATGCGCCGCAGCCTCCAGAGGGTCCAGCGGCCGAGCAGCGCGCTGTGCAGCCAGGGACTCTCCGCGGCGGAGACCGCCAGGCGCTCGGCGCCACGCCACTCACGCCACGTGGCGAGCTGCGCATCGAGCAGCTCCGGGGAGGCCGCTCCGGAGGAGCCGAGCCGCGCCCACGGAATGAAGGAGGGGTACAACGGGTGCAGCCCGCGCGCGCGGTTGTCGTTGCTCAGCGCGACCTCGTTGAACCCGTCGATCTCGAGCACCATGTCGGGCAGGAAGCCGCGGGCGAAGAGGTAGCTGAGCAGCATGAGCTGCTGCGGCTGCTTGAATCCGCCGCGCCCCTGGTTGATGCAGCGCACCGTGCGTCCGGCGAAGAGGGGATCGGCGCGCAGCAGCTCGCGCAGATGCTGCGCCCCGCGCCCGCTGGCGAAGAGGCCCGAAACCGAGCCGCCGAGGATCAGGACCGTGTACTCGGCTTCCGAGCGCTTGCTGAACAGTTCCGCCGAGATCGTCCAGCGCGGGCCCGACTTGTACTCGACGCCGAGGTAGGGGTGCAGGAACTGCACGGTGAGCTCGGCCTCCTCGTCGCGCGGCAGACGCACCACTCGTGCGTTGCGCAGGGGCGAGAGGACGAGCGCGATCTCGTTCCTCGCCGACGAGGCGCTGTAGCGGTAGCCGCCGGCGCGCGTCCATGCGCGGTAGCCGAGCTCGAGCGCCAGCGGCGCGGCGAGCAGCGATGTGAGCGCGATCGCGATCGACTTGGGGGACACGCTGGGTTCCTGCCGCTGCGGCGGGGGGCCCTTCTAACGTATCCGGCTCATCCGGCCGGCAGGCCCTCGCTCACGCCTCGGATCGGCCGCTCAGGGCGATCTTCATGCAGCCCGCAGGAGGGTGTGCAGGCGCATGATCGCGGCGCGGTCGCTCTCGAGTTCGAGCGAGGGGTAGGCCGCGGGGAACTCGGCCCAGCGGAAGTCGGCCCAGCGCGGCCCCAGCCGGAGCCGTTCCAGGTCCTGCGGCGTGCGGAAGCCGAACGCCCACTCGATCACTTCCTCGTCGCCCACCAGCCATCGCGAGGGCATCTGGAGGTCGATCAGATCGACCGGCCGGGTGATGCCCACGTCGTCCATGACCTCGCGGCGGATCGCCGACTCCAGCTTCTCGCCGAAGCCGATCGGGCCCTGGATCGGGCCCCAGAAGCTCTCGAGGCCCGCGCCGCGCAGCAGGAGGTAGTTGGGCTCGGCTCGCTCGAAGCGGTAGACGAAGACCTTGATGCGGTGGAGGAGCTCGACCATCTCGTCTGGACAGGCTGTGGACAGGCTGTGTAGCCCCTTGCTGGCTTCGCTCCGAATCCTTTTTCCGGGTCTCCTCTTCCCCGTAGCCCCATGGGGATCCTGCCACAACTCTATCGTCTGCGCGGGGTCGCGGTCTGGCGGGAAAGCAGGCGGTCGGGGCGGTGCTAGCATCCCCGCTTCCGCGCCATGCAGCCGACCTCGTCCACGTCCGAGACGCGCTTGGCCGCGGCGCTCGCGCGGCTGGACGAGCGGGTCGACTGGGAGCGGCGCCCCCGCGCGCGCATGCGCGTCTCCGTGGAGCCCGCGCGCGACCTTCTCGCGCGGCTGGGCTCGCCCCACGCCGGGCTCCCGGCGGTCCATGTCGCCGGGAGCAAGGGCAAGGGCTCGGTCGCCGCCCTGGTCGCCGCTGGGCTAGGCCGCGGCGGGCTGCGCCCGGGCCTGTACACCTCGCCCCACGTCGAGCGACTGAACGAACGGGTGGCCGTTGCCGGCGAGCCGCTCGCGGACGAGCCGCTGGCGGAGGCCCTCGAGCGCGCTCTCGCCGCGCGGGAGGCCGCCGTCAGCGCGGGCAGCGCCGGCGCCGAAGCCACCTGGTTCGACATCCTCACCGCGGCCGCCTTCTGGGCCTTCCGCCGCGCGGGGGTCGACTGGCTGGTGGTCGAATGCGGGCTCGGCGGCCGGCTCGACTCGACCAACGTGCTCGGCGCCGAGGTCTGCGTGGTCACGACGATCGAGCTGGAGCACCCCGCCGTCCTCGGCTCGACGCGCGCAGAGATCGCGCTGGAGAAGGCCGGCATCCTCTCCAAGGGCTGCACGCTCGTGACCGGCGTCCCGCCGGACGACGAAGCGGGTCGCGCGCTCGACCGGCGCGCCGAGGAGCTCGGGGTGCGCGTCCTGCGCCCGGGGTGGCTGGGCGGCGAGCGGCCGCCGGTGGCGGACTGCAACCGCGCGCTGGCGGAGCTGGCGCTGGCGGAGCTCGGCCGGCGCGGCCGCACCGACGCCACGGGGCGAGCACTGGGCCCGCACCTGCTCGACGCCCTCGCCCTGGAGCGCGCGAGGCTCCCGGCGCGCATGGAGCGCTTCGAGGTCCGCGGCGTGCCGCTCGTGCTCGACGGCGCGCACACGCCGAACAGCGCGCGCGACGTGCTCCGCGACCTCGCTCGAGACCCGGGCTTGCCGGGGAGGCCGATCGCCGTGGTCGGGATGGCCCGGGAAAAGGATCTGACCGGCATCCTCAAGGCGCTGGCGGCGCATGTCGATAGGCTCGTGTGCATGTCCACGGGCAGCGAGCTGCACCGAGCCCCCGGGGAAATCGCGGGCGCGGCTGCGGACCTCGGAATGGCGGCTGAAACGGCGGCCTCGCCCGGGATGGCGCTGGACCGGGCCCTGGAGCTGGCCTGCGAGGGCCGGGGTTGGGTCCTGGTCCTGGGTTCCTTGTGGTTGGCGGGCGCGATCCGGCCCCTTCTTCCGAGCACCACCCGAGCGAGCGGATGCTGACGATCGTCTCCGACCTCTTCCTGACCGACGCCTTCCTGATCAAGGGCGAGGTCGAGAAGAAGTACACGCGCCTGAGCCTGATGCTGGACGAGTACCGGCGCTACTTCGTGCGCGTGCGCAACGCGACGCTGGTGGATTTGAACACCTGCGACCGGATCACGACGCCGCTGCTCCACGTCAACACCGACGAGATCCTGCTGGCGCACGAGTTCCTGGACAGCACGAACGACGTCCAGCAGGCCGAGCTGTACAAGAACCAGAAGCTGGCCAAGATCCGGGTGTTCTTCACGGGGCACCTGAACATCGAGGTCGGCGGCGACGTGCGGCCGGGCTCGTACGAGGTCGACGACCGCGCGACGCGGCGCTTCTTCGTCATGCGCAACCCGATGCTGCGCGGGTTCAACGCGCGCGAGGACGAGGATTTGGGGTTGCTCGCGAAGCTGCCCTACGTGATCGTCA
>DATKBQ010000014.1:0-7934 GCA_035546375.1 Planctomycetota bacterium
AGGCGCCGGCGCAAGGCGCGCAGGCGCTCGAAGAGGGCCTCGTCGGGGGCGGGCGCGCCTTCCTCGGCGGCCAGCGACGCCAGCGAGGTGCGCGGCCGGGCGGCGCGCGTGCGCTTGGGCATCTCGAACAGGGTGACCGGGAGCTTGCCGCGCAGGAGCTCGACGCCGCTCGGCGAGAGGTACAAGGTCGGGTAGGGGCCCGGGGCGACGAGCAGGTGGCCCAGGCCGACGAGCTGCTCGATCCAGTGGCGGATCTCGCGCGCTGGGTGCTGGCGCAGGAGGCCGAAAGTGGAGAGCTGGTCGTGGCCCAGGGTCCTCACGCGCTCGCCGCCCTCACCGCGCAGCACGTCGGCGACGTACGCCGATCCGAAGCGCTGCCCGACGCGCACCACGCAAGAGAGGATCTTCTGCGCGAGGACGTCAGCGCCTTCGACCGCGCCCAGCTCGCCCAGGCAGACGTCGCAGGCCCCGCAGCCTCCCGCGCGCGCGCCCCAGGCCTGCCCGAAGTGCTCGACCAGGTAGCGGTGCCGGCAGGTCGCGCCGGTCGCGAAGCGCAGCATCTCCGAGAGGCGCCGCAGCGCGGCCTCCAGCTCCCCCGCCGAGCGCTCCGCGGCCGAGCGTTCCGCGGCCGCGAGCTCCTCGGCGATCTCCGCGGCGCCGGCGGCTTCGATCGGCGACCTCGCATCCGAGGCCTCCTGCGCGCTGCGCTCCATCAGCCCCTTCCAGCCGTAGTAGTCCGCGGCCGAATAGAGCATCACGCACTCCGCCGGCAGGCCGTCGCGGCCGGCACGGCCGGTCTCCTGGCTGAACTGCTCGACGCCCTTCGGCAGGTGCGCGTGGGCGACGAAGCGCACGTCCGCGCGATCGATGCCCATCCCGAAGGCGACCGTGGCGACGACCACCTGCACCGACTCCTCGAGGAAGCGCTCCTGGTTCTCTTTGCGCGTCGCCGCGTCGAGCCCGGCGTGGTAGGGGAGCGTGCTCACCCCGCGAGCGGCGAGCCGCGCCGCGAGCTGGTCGACGTCCTTGCGCCGCAGGCAGTACACGATGCCGGCCTGGTCGGGATGGCGCCGGACCACCGCCAGCACCTGGGCTTCGAGGTCGGCGCGCGGGACGAAGCGATAGGTCAGGTTCGGCCGGTCGAAGCTGCCGATCAAGACGGCCGGCGAGCACAGCCCGAGCTGGCGCACGACGTCCTCGCGCACCGCCGGGGTCGCCGTCGCCGTGAAGGCCTGGATCGGGACCCCCGGGTGCTCGCGGCGGATCCGGCCGATCTGGCGGTACTCGGGGCGGAAGTCGTGGCCCCAGTGGCTGATGCAGTGCGCCTCGTCCACCACCAGCGCCGACAGCCCCCAGCGCACCAGCTCGTCGAGGAAGCCGTCGAGCATCAGCCGCTCGGGCGCCACGAAGAGCAGCTTCGCGCGCCGCTCGGCGAGGCGCGCGCGCACCTCGCGCCGCTCGAGGGAGGTCTGCGCGCTGGTCAGCATCTCGGCCGGCACCCCGTTCGAGCGCAGCGCGTCGATCTGGTCCTTCATCAGCGAGATCAGCGGGCTGACCACCGCCGTCAGTCCGGGCCTCACCAGCGCGGGCGCCTGGTAGCAGAGGCTCTTTCCAGCGCCTGTGGCGAGCACCACCAGCGCGTCGCGGCCGGCCAGGGACGCCTCCATCGCCTCCGCCTGCAGCGGCCTGAGGCTGGGGTGGCCCCAGACGCGGCGGATCTCGCCGCGGAGCTCCTCCAAGCAGACCGACGGGGGATCGTTCCCCGCCGCCGCCCGCACGTCCTCCCGCTCCCCGGTATCGAAAAGCATGGCGCCCCGTCCGCTCGACGATTGGAGCGCTCCGCGGTCGCAGGGCAAGGACGAAGCTTCGCCTTTCTTCCGCTCGGGCGGTTCCCGTTCAGGAAATCCCCTTCCCACGGGACGTAGTTCCCTCGATTCAGAGGGTCGCCACGGGCCCGAGCGAGCGGCGTATCGAGGCCGTCATCCCTCGCCGGGCGAAGCCGCGGTGGCGGCAAGCGGCCCCAACCCCCTTTCGGAGGACTGTGATGAGCATGCAATGGCGGAGTGGACTGGCCGTGGCCGCAGCCCTGATGGGCTTGGCCGCGCTGGCCCCGGCCCAGGACGAGCCGATCAAGCCGGTCCCGGTCGAGGTGCGCGAGATCGTCCTCGTGCAACCGATCGGCGACCTGATCGGCATCAAGGTGCAGAACGCGGCCGGCCAGGACCTGGGCAAGGTCGAGGACTTGGTGGTGCAACCCGAGGGGGACATCACCTTCGCGGTGATGGCTTTCGACGCCAAGCTTCGCAACGACGCGAAGCTGGTGCCGATCCCTTGGCTCCTGGTCAATCTCATGCCCGAGAAGGGCATCGTCCAGGTCCAGATCAAGCCGGAGAGGCTGATCGAGGCGCCGGGCTTCGCGCGCGCGAACTGGCCGGACATGCACAAGGCCAACGTGTTCCAGGACGCGCGCGAGTACTTCGCGGCGGAGCGCACCGACGCAGGCGCGGCCGTGCTCGCCAGCGCGAAGCGCGACAGGCCGATCGTGGTCTTCCGTGGCAGCGAGCTGAGGGGCTACGCGGTCCAGAACGCGAAGGGCGAGAAGCTGGGCGATATCCGCGAGATCGCCGTCGATCCGTCGGCCGCGCGCCTGAACTTCTTCGTGCTTTCGGTGGGCAGCGTGCTCAGCGAGGGAGCGAAGAGCATCGCCGTGCCCTGGGCGGCGCTCGAGCTCAAGCCCGATCCCGACAACCCGCAGATCAACCGGCTGATGCTCGCGACCGACAAGGAGAAGCTGATGGCCGCCCCGGTCTTCGAGGCCCCGGGCGGGAGCTGGACCGAGGTCGCGAACCCGAAGTGGATCGGGACCGTCTACCACTACTTCGAGGTCGAGCCCTACTGGAAGACGCGCAAGTGACGCGCTCCCCGGCGCCCTGATCGCCCCGCCTCCGCCTTCGGGCGGATGCGGAGCGGCAGGGCCGCGCGCACGAGGCGCGAGTTCTCGCCCGCATCCCGCGCGCGGCACGCCAGTGCAGGCTCGAGATGACGGCCAGTTCAGGCTCCGTGCGCCGCGCACGGAAGGCGAAATGGCCGAGCGAAAAGTCGTATTCGTTCCTAACGCGCGCGCACCTAGGGCGGGTCGTGAGCCCGGCGCAGGGCAAGGGGGCGCGCCACCTGGAACCGAACGTAAACGTAATGGAGATCGAAACGATGTCGAAGCTCAAGATCCTGACTATTGCCATGGTGCCGGCGCTGGGACTCGCGCTGGTTGCCAGCGCGCAGCAGCCGGACCCCAAACCGGGCCAGAAGCCCGAACCGACGCCGAGGGCAGGCCCGGGTGACGTCACGAAGACGCGCATGCCCGGCAAGCTCATGATCCACCGGGGGGACGACGTCCTCGGCCAGGATGTGGTCAACCCGCAGGGCGAGAATCTGGGCGGGATCAAGGACCTGGTGATCCAGCCGAACGGCCAGATCGCCTACGCCGTCCTCTCCTTCGGCGGCTTCCTCGGGCTCGGCGACAAGCTGTTCGCGATCCCGTGGGGCTGCCTTGACATGCACCACGAGGGCATGCCCGCGACCGCCGGTCGCGAAGGTGAGCGCCACCGCGATGGCCAGCTTGCGGCGCGCCACGAGGGCAAGTTCGTTCTCGCCATCGACAAGGAGAAGCTGAAGAACGCTCCCGGCTTCGACGATGACAACTGGCCCAACACCGGCAACGTGGCCTGGTGCGGCGAGATCGAGAAGTACTACGCCGGCGAGCGCCGCGCGCGCCCGATCGAGGCCAGCGCCCCGCGCGCCAACACCTCGGGATTCGTGCTGCGCGCTAGCGACCTCAAGGGCCGCGAGGTGCGCAATGACGCCAACGCGAAGATCGGCGACATCCAAGAGCTCGCCATCGATCCGATGGCCGGCCGCGTCAACTTCGCGGTGGTGGACCTGGACGGGCTCGGCCACCTGGCCGTGCCGTGGGATGCCTTCGAGGTCGTCCGCGACGGCGAGAACGAGGTGTTCCGCCTGAAGACCGCCAAGGAGAAGCTCACCACGGCTCCCCGCTTCGAGCGCGACAGTTGGGATCGGGCCACCACCGACCCGGCGTGGGTCGTGCGCGTCTACGAGTTCTTCTCGATCCGGCCGTACTGGAGCACGACCGCGACCGGGACCGAGATGGAGAAGAAGGAAGGCAAGGAGAAGAAGTACTAGTCCTTCCCGGCCATGAGCACGCGCGCGGTCCGCGGCTTCCGCGGGCCGCGCGCCTTCGTTCCGGGGAGCGGGCGGCGCTGGCGCTGGCTCAGCCCGGATGATTCACCAGCCGCCGGCTGCAACGCCGCAACTGCCGGCGCCTGCTGCGTTAGGCTCCGCCCTAGCTCCTCGACGAGCGGTCAAGGTCGACTCCGGTGCCCTCCGTCGCCTGCCTTGCATCCAGGGAGCATTTGCGACGTTTCGCTCGCCGCCTGGTGAATAAACCGGGCTAGTCCTCGGCCCAGTTGCCCGCCGGGCGTCCGTCGCGCTCGAAGGTGCGCGATCGGCGCGAGTTGTAGACGCTGACGAAGTACGTGCAGCGCCGGCAGACGTCGGGGTAGTCGCCGCGCTCGTGGCGCTCGATCAGCTCGGTGATCCCCGCGCCGGCCCAGATCTCGGAGAGCGGGGTCTTGCCGATGTCGCCGACGATCAGCTCGGCTTCGACGTCGCGGCAGGCGCAGGCGTTGACGCGGCCGTCCGCGAGCACCACGGGCTTGGTGAAGAGCAGCTCGCAGGCGCCGCGCTTGTAGGGCATGCGCCGCGGCTCGAGCCCGACCGCCTGCAGCGCGCCCGGGTCGATCTTCCCCGCCCACGAGTCGTAGTCGGCCATGCCGGCGATCTCGACCAGGCCGCGGCGGCGGTAGGCGTCGATCCGCTCGTAGAGCTCGCCCCGGCAGCTCGAATCGGGGCAGCGCAGGGCGAGCGTGAAGCGGATCGAGGAAGCGCTGCGCTCCTTGACCTCCAGGAAGGCCAGCACGGCGTCCCGGGCGGGCGCGAACTTGCGCACGCCCATGACGGCGTTCCAAGTGGTCTCGTCGAAGCCGCCCCAGGAGACGTGCACGTGCAGCTTGGGGGCGTAGGCCATCAGGCGCTGGCTGTGCTCGCGGCTCATCAGGATCGCATTCGTGTAGAAGCTGATCCCGCGCACCTCCTCGATCCCCATCAGGTGGTCGAGCCGCTCGAAGAGGTGCTTGTCGACGAAGGGGTCGCCGACGATCGGGGTGAGCGAGACGTGGCGGCCGCCCATGGCCACGTACTCGGCCACCAGGCGGCGGAAGGGCTCCATCCCCAGGGTCTGCTTCTTCCGCTCCATCTGCGGGTAGGCGCAGAACACGCAGGCGGCGTTGCAGGTGTTCGTGCCCTCCACGTGCAGGCCGCGCGGCACCTTGCGCAGCCCCTCCAGGCGCCTGCGGATGGCGCGGCGGCGGAAGCGGAAGTGCCACTCGGAGTCCAGGACGTCGAGGGCGCGGCTCAGGCGCGCGCGGAGGGGCGGCGGCAGGGCGGCGCGGGCGCGGGCGCGGGCGTGGGAGAGGAGCGACATCCAGGGGCAGTCTACTACTGCCCCCCCTCTCCCTCGGGCGGCCCTGGGCGAGCTAGGGCGGCGCGATCGCCCGGATCAGCGGTCGCCCTTGCCGGGCACCGCCTTCTGCATCATCCAGCGGGCGATGTCGGCCGGCACGCGCGAGTCCGAGAGCAGCGTGGTGCCGGGGGCCTTGAAGGTGGCGATCTGGATGAAGTCGATGCCGCCGTTGCCGCGCTGGCTGAACTCGGCCAGGCGCTGGGCCTTGGAGTGCTCCTCCTTGCTCACGCCGATGTAGGTCGGGAGCCCGCCGAGGGCCTCCAGGTCCTTGGCCAGGTTGAAGCCGAGCTGCTCGGCCTGGGGATCTAGGAGCACGAGGGAGCGCACGGTCTCGTCGCGCACGGCCTGGCGGACGGCGAGGGTGCAGCCGGCGCGGACGCCGACCAGCGAGACGCTGGCGGCGTGCACGGCGGGCTGGGTGCGGAGCCACTCGGAGCCGGCCTTCAGGTCGCGCATCGCGAAGGCCCACAGCCGCTCGCGCTCCGCGGGGGCCATCGACTCCCAGTCGAGGCCGGCCTTGGCGCTGTTGCCGTGGCCGCGCAGGTCGAGCACGAGCACGGCGAACCCCTGGCGCTGCAGGCGCGCGGCAAGGACATCGAGGTCCGCCCGCTGGCCGCCGGCGTCGTGGACCAGGAGCGCGCCCGGGGAGACCTGCTTCGTGGAGCGGCCGGGGTAGTAGGAGCCCACGAGGACCAGCTTGTCCCCGGTGACGATCTCGACCCGCTCGCCCTTGTCCTCTTCGCCGTCCGGCAAACCGCTCGCCGCAGGGGGCAGGCCCGCGGCGGCGGCGGATGCAGGCAGGACCAGGGGGGCGGCCAGTAGGGCGAGGGCGGCCAGGGCTTGTGCGGGGGGCATGGGTCGAGGAGCGCTGCCTGAGGCTGGGGCCGATGCTGGGGCTGTACGCCGCGAGCGCGCCCTCGGACCGGGTCCGGTGGCTCCCGGGTGGTGGGCCCGGGTGCGGGCGCGCTCGGCGGACGGTGGAGAGCGAGGTCAGCGCCCCCTTCGGACCGCCTCCCCAGCTCGCGACGCCGGGTTTATGACGAATCGGGGCAGAAGAAACGGAATTCTTCGGAAAAAATGACTGGGAGCACACGGGAGACGGCCGGACGGGGAGCCGCCGAGGGCCCCGTGGGCGACCGAAGCAGCCAGGCTCCCCGTCGGGGGTGCAGAGGCTGGATCGCGGCCTCCCCGCGGGTCGTGCAAGGGAGCCGTCGGGCGGAAGCCGTCCTCTCGGCCCGGAACCGGGGGGACCGTGTCCGGGGGCCCGACGCGACTGGAGAAGCCTGCAAGCTTCCAAGAGGTGAGGTACAAGAGAAGCTCAGAGGCTGGGAGGGCGACCCGTCCCGGGATGGTCTTTGGAAGGGTCTCGCCCAGGGAGAGACCGGTCATGGACACCGACGAACGCGGAGCGCGATCGGTTGGGCGACCGGGCGAGCCGCCCGAGGTCACGCTCGATGAGGGGACCAAGTGCGAGTTGCTCGACCGCTACTGCCCGCGGCTGCACGCCTTCGTCCAGGCGCAGCTCGGCCCGTCCGGTCGGCGCGGCCTTCAGGCGGCAAGCGACGTCGAGAACGAGGCGATGCACACCGTGCGCTTCAATGGCGAGCGCCGGTCAGCAAGCTCGCGTTCCTGCCCTGGTTACGACACGCGCCTGCCTAATTGGCGGGCTGCTCTCATTGTCCGGGCGGTGGCAATGGGGGGCATCCTGATGTCACCCCTACTTGGACAGACTACGATCCGAGTAAGCGTCGACGACAAGGCGATACAAGCCTTCTACACCATGGGCCTCTATCCTGACGCATTGTCACCTGATGGCCGGTTCGCGCTGTTTCGCGGCGTTGGGTTGTCATTGAGCGCCCCTTACGGCTATGGCATCATTCGAGACCTTCAACTCGGTGTGAATGACGTCTTCAGCCGTACCTACCTCGGGACGGCCAGTCTAGGCAATCTCGGGCTGGCGAACACGGCATCCGCTGGTGGCTGGTTCGTCGCCTTCAGCAGCAACGCTTCGGACTTGGTGCCTGGCGACAACAACTATGACTGGGACGTGTTCCTCCGAGACCGACTCAACGGCACTACGGAACGGATCAGTGTCGACCCCTGGGGCAATGAGGTGTACGGTGAAAGCGACGGCGCCTGGATCTCGGCGGACGGCAGCCGGGTCGCCTTCGTCAGTTGGGCCGACGGCCTCGTCATAGGGGACAACAACGGCTGGCTCGACGTCTTCGTCCGTGATCTCGCCAGCAGCACGACGATTCAGGTCAACCTCGACTCAGCGGGTGCGCAGGCGACGTACCCATATACAGCCTTCTGCGCGCTCTGCAATCCCTACCAA
>DATKBQ010000015.1:0-7313 GCA_035546375.1 Planctomycetota bacterium
GAGGCCGGCGAGGTGTCGCCGGTCGACCACGTCGAGCTCTCGGTCCAGGCGGCGCTGATCGAGATGGGCATGGTTTTCCAGCCCGAGTACAAGAAAGGCTACGCGCGCGCGCTGGCGCTCTTGCGCGAGAGCGACCTGACCGACCTCGAGGTCGAGCAGCTCGTCGAGCGCATGCGCCGCATGCGTCCCGGCGACGGCGCCGGCTCGCTCGAGCTGCAGCTCGCGCTCGCCTCGCGCCCGGGGGCCGCGCGCGACCGCAAGCGCGCCGACCTGATGCTCGAGTACCGCTCGACGCCGCTGGCGCTGGCGCTCTTGCGCCGCAGCCTCGAGGAGGGTGGCGGCACGCCGGTCTCGCCGCCGCTCCTGCGCGCGGCGCGCTTCGCGGCCGGGCAGTTCGCGCTGGCGATCGAGGAGTGGCTCCAGGACGTGCCGCACGCGGTGCTCGATCTCGACGGCGTGCCCCGGGACCTGGCGCTGCGGCGGGTGGTGGAGTGCGCGCGGGGGCTGGGGGACGCCGCGGGTCCCGAGGAGCTGGCGCGCTTCGGCGAGCTGCTCGCCCAGGCCGGCTGGTTCCGCGAGGCGCGCTCGGTCGCCGCCGCGCTCGCGATCTACGACCTCGACCGGGCGCTGGCGCTCGAGGACCAGGCCGCCGCGGGCCAGGAGCTCCTGATCGGGATGCGCCGGCTGATGCAGGACCTCGACAACCGCGAGCGCGGCCAGAGCCACGCCCGGGAGGGGCTGGCGCTCGGCTCCTCCAGCGGCACGATCGAGCCCTCGGCGCTGGTCGGCTCGGGCTCGAGCAACGCGCGCGGGCTGCGCGAGGTGCTGGCCTCGATGGCGCCGCTCGTCGCGCGCGCCCAGGCGCTGCTCGGCGGCGAGACCGACGAGCGCCGGGTGGCGGAGACCCTCGCCGCCTCGCCGGTGCAGGAGTACGGCGGGGTCGGCGCCCTGGTGCACCCGGGCCCCTGGTTCTCGCCTGCGGACCAGGCCGCCGGGCTCGGGCGCGCCGGCGAGCCGGTGCCGGGCCTGGCGGAGCTGCTCGCGCGGCTCGGCCGCTTCGGCGTCGTCGGCCAGATGCTCGGCGGCAAGGGCGCCGACGGGACGCTCCTGCAGCGCGTGCTGGTCGAGGACAAGAGCGGCGAGCACCTGGGCACGCCCTGGTCGGGCACGGTGGCCTGGTGCGAGGGCGCCGACCTGCGCAGCCGCGCCGGGCGTCTGGGCGCGAGCATCTCCGGCGCCGCGCTGCACGAGGGCTACTGGATCGACTACGACGCCGTGCGCCGCGAGCGCGACCGCTGGGCCGCGTTCCAGCGCTCGTATGGAGACCTCTTGGGCGCCGACCTGCCGGACGGGAGCCGGGTGGAGCGCGCGCTGGCCTCGCGTGGGCTCGCGCTGCTCTCCCCCTCGGAGCACGCCGAAGCGCGCCGTGCCGAGCGCCGCGACGCGAGCACGCTGCTCGGCCAGGCCGACCGCGTGCGCCTGGCCGTGCTGCGCGACCGCGCGCGCGCGCTGCGCCACCCGCCCCGGGACGGGAGCCTCCCGCCGCTGGTGTCGCTCGACGAGCTGGCGCTCTTGACCTCGCTGCACGAGGAGGGCCACCTCTGCGACCGCACGCGCTTCCTGCCGCTCTCGCGCCACCTGGGCCAGGCCCTGCGCTTCCTCGCCGCCTCGGGCTTCTCACCCGCCCGCGTCGCGCGCCGGCTGGAGTACCGCGCCGAGCTGATCGCGCTGTGCGAGGCGCCCGACCCGCGCGTGGCGTTGGTTGCGGTCCTCGATGCGGCCGAAGGCAGCTCGAGCGGCATCACGCCGCACGCCCAGGCCTACCGCGAGCTGCTCGCGGACCTCCTGGCGGTGCTCGACCGCGAGATCGAGCGCGATGCGAAGCGCTGGCCCGAGATCCGGCCGAGCTTCGTCCTGGCGCACCAGCTCCACTGGCTGGCTCCCGAGCGCCTGCGCGAGCTGGCGCTGAAGCTGGCGCGCAGCGAAGGGATCGCGCGCTGAGGCGGCTGCGGCGCTCGGCACCGGAGGGCGCGCACGGCAAGGTGCTAGATTGCCGCGATGCGGCGCACGGTTCTCGGTCTGGTGGCCCTCGTCCTCGCCGCCTGCGGGCTCTGGTTCCTCGCGCGCGGCTCGCGCGGCCCGGCCGCCTCGATACCGGGGGGCGGCGAACCTTCGGCCGCGCCTCACGGCGGGGCAGCGGCCCCCGCGCCCCTCAGGGTGTCCGAAACCGAGCCGGTCGCGCCGGGCGAGCTTCGCCGAGAGGCCGAGTACGCTGCCGCAGTCCTCGGCGCGAGCACGTGGACCGTGCGCGTGCTCCGCGAAGGTCGCCCGGCTGCGGACGTCGAGATCGCCTGGGCCACGCCCGATAGGCAGGAATCGAGCGAGGCCTCGCCGGGAGACGCCTCGCCCGACTGGTTCGAGCGCGCTTGGCATGCCGGGCGGCGCACGCGCTCCGACGCGATCGGCGAGGCGTCCGTGCCCGCGCTCGAGCCCGGCTCGCTCCTCCTGGCGCGCGAGGGCGACGCGCTGGCGCACCACCGCGTCGGCCCCGGGGACGCTTCGCCGATCGTCCTGGCGCTAGAGCGCGACTACACGCTGCGCGCCCGCGTGGTGGACTCCTCCGGCACGCCTCGGGCCGGGTTGGATGTGCTTGCCGACGTGTCGGATGCCTCGCGGCCTCCCAGGCTGAGGGCCACGACCGACGCCGGGGGCGTTGCGACCTTCTTCCACCTGGGCGCGAGCGGCTCACTCGATCCGGACCACGCCAGCGGACGCGTCTTCGTCGACGGCTTGTTCGAGCCGCCGGTCGAGTCCGTCTTCGACTTCCGTCCCTTCCCCAAGCAGCCGCTCGAGCTCGCGCTGCCCCCGCACGGATCGGTCGAAGTCGAGGTCGTTCACGCCTCAGGCGAGCCCGCACAGGTTTCCAAGCCCGCGGATCTCTCGCCGGTGCAGTCCTCGGGCACTCTGTTGGGCAAGCGCTCCACTCGAGCGTCGTCGGAGGTCGTCGCAGGCCGGGCGCACTTTCCGTTGGTCCAGCTCGGGTTGACCTTGCAGGCCGAGCTCGACGACCGGCCCGACCACTACGCCGCGCGCGTGCGCTTCGAGGGTCCGGTGCGTCCCGGCGAGCAGCGCACCGCGCGCTTGGAGCTGACCCCGGCGGCCGTGATCCGCTTCCGCATCCTCGCTCCATCCGGCGAGCCGCTGTCCAGCCGGGAGATCGTCGCGATCTTCGAGCGCGCGTCGTCGGCCTCGAGGTCCTCGTCCAACAGCCGAGTGAGCACGGACGCAGAAGGCTTCGTACGCCTGCCCGTGACCGAGCCCTGGAAGGAGGGGACACGGCTCTCGCTCACCCTCCGCCTCGACTCGCCGGAAGGCGAGGGCACGGAAGGCTCGCTCGAGCTTTCCCACGCGCTGGCGCCCGGCGTGAACGAGTTCGGCGACGTGCACCTGCGCCACGACCGCGTGCTGGTCGCCGGGCGCGTGGTCGACGGCAGGGGGCAACCCATCCGGAGCGCGATCGTGACCGTGGAGCGTTTGGACTCTTCGAAGCCCGACCAGGAGACGTGGCTCGCGACCTTCTCGGCCTCCACGGAGGCCGATGGTCGCTTCGCGTTCCGCCAGGATCCGCCGCCGGAGGCCCTGCGGGTGCGGGCCGGATCGAGGGAGCGCGCGCCCGCCGAGCCCTTACCCTTCGTTCCCGGCACGCGCGGGCTCGAGATCGTGTTGCAGGAAGGAGGCGGCCTGCGTGGAGCGCTCAGAATGCCCGAGGGCCTCCCTTGGCGCGTGTTGATGATCACCGCGAGCAACCCGAAGGGCCGGAAGCTCCAAACGATCCAACCGGACGCTTCGGGACGATTCGAGTTCCTCGGCTTGGCGCCTGGGCGCGTGGACGTCTCGGTGACGTTGGCGACCGAGAACGTCCAGTTGGCGTTGGTCGAGGGCATCGAAGTTCGCGAAGCCGAGGTGCGCAGCGATCCACGGCTCGAGGGCATCGAGCTCGGAGTTTCCGTGCGTCGGCTCGTGATCCGCGTGCGGACGCCCAGCGGCCTGCCTTCGCCCCGGGGCTGGGTGCGCATCCTGAGCGGCGCCGCGAACCGCACGAGCCCGACCGGTTTCTTGATCGACGAAGGCGAGGCGCACGTGTTCGGCCGGGCCGTTCCGCTCGACCTGGAGATCGACGTGCCGGGGCATCGCGTCGTGAGGCTCGCGGGCGTCGAATCGGACCAGGAGGTCGTGCTCGAGCCGAGCCTCTCGGTGAGGCTGGCCTTGCCGGCGACCGTCGAGCTGCCGCCCGGCGGGGCCCGCTTGCAGGTGCACTTGACGCCGGTCGGCGACGTGGCGCCGGTCACCCATATGAACCTGATCGCGGAGGGCGAGTTCGTCGCATTCTGGCGGCAGCCTTTCGGCGACGCGGTCGGTGCTTTCGCCGACACGCGCGAGGTCGCGCTCAAGCTGCAGCACGCAGGGCCCCACCAGGTCGGCTTCGATCTCGTCTACACCAAGCCGGATACGAGCGTCACCTCGGTGCCGCTGCCTGCAGCCGCCGAGTCGCGCCTTCTGGAGGTGCAGCCCAAGGACGCAGGGCGCACGTTCCTCGTCGCTCCCGATCCGGCCGCGTACGCCAAGGCCTTGGCCGGGATGGACTGACGCGACGGTTTCCGAGTCCTCGGATTCGACGGGCTCGCCGAGCGTTAGACTCCGGCCATGCGACTCGCGGCCGTTGCCGTCCTGATGCTCGCCCTCGCCGGAGGGCTGCTCTTCTTCCTGCTGAGCGATGCACGGCGTCCCGAGAGTGAGGCGGCGAGCGGGCTGGAGCCCGCGAGCGCATCGGAGGCCGCGAAGGAGGGGCCGGCGCCGGAAAGCCCCGGTCAGGTCGCGACCGCTGGGCCGGAAGCGCTCCGGCAAGAGGTGGAGAGCTCCGCCGCGGTCGTCGGCGAAGGTGCCTGGACCGTGCGCGTGCTCCGCGACGGCAAGCCTGCCGCAGGGGTCGAGGTCGTGTGGGCCACGCCCGAGATGCACCGCGCCATCATCGCCGCGCCCGATCCGGCCGTGCCCGACTGGATGGATCGCCTCTGGAATGCCGGCCGGCGCACGCGCTCCGACTCGCTCGGCGAGGCTCTCGTCCCGGCGCTCGAGCCTGACTCGTACGTCTTCGCCCGCGACGCGGGCGCAATGGCCTACCACCGCGTCATGCCGGCCGACGCTTCTCCCATCGTCCTCAGTCTCGACCGCGACTACACGCTGCGCGCCCGCGTCGTCGACGCGTCCGGAGCACCGCAGGGGGGGTGCCGCGTCACGGCGGGGATCCGCGCTGGATCCAACTCACGGGGCACGACGGCCCCCACGCTGAAGGATGGCGTAGCTTCCTTCTTCCACTTCGGCGTGGGTTGGGGCATCGATCTGGCGCACGCACGCGGGTACCTCCACATCGACGGCTTGTTCGAGCCTCCAGTCGGGGTCGAGTTCGACCTCGAGCCGTTCCCCCAGCAGGCAATCGAGCTCGTGCTTCCGCCGCATGGCTCGGTGGCGATCGAAGTCGTGAACGATGCGGGAGAGCCCGCGCAAGTGACGCACCCCGTCCGGCTCTCGGCCGCGCATCCCCAACACCCGGGCGCGAGGCTAAACGCCCGTCCCACCGATCCGTCGGCCGAGATCGTCGCCGGGAAGGCGCTCTTCCCGCGGGTCGGCCTCGGGGTGACGCTGGAAGCGGAGCTCGACGATCGACCCGCCCACGAACCGGCGCGCCTGCGCTTCGACGGCCCCATGGTCGCGGGCGAAGCTCGCACCGTGCAGCTCGTGTTGAATCCCGCGGCGCTCGTTCGCTTCCGCGTGCTCGCTCCGTCGGGCGCGCCCCTGGCCAACCGCGACGTGCAGGTCATGCTGATACGCGCGGTTGCCGGGGGCAGCACAGGGAGCGGCAACGCAGCCAGCACGGATGCCGGGGGTTTCGTCAGCCTCCCGCTGACCGGGCGCTGGGGCGAGAACGCACGGCACAGCCTCGAGGTACGGCTCGCCTCGCCGGACGGGGATCTGGAGGGGTCGCTCGAGATCACCCGTCCGTTGACCCAAGGCGTGAACGATCTCGGCGACGTGCTCCTCCGGGAACCGCCGGTGTTGCTCGCCGGGCGCGTGTTCGACGCCAGGGGCGATCCCATCGAGGGCGCCGCCGTCCATGTCGCGCGCATCGAGACCTCGCGAACGGGTCGCGACGTCTCGATGGGCAGCGCGATGTCGTCCACAGGCCCGGACGGCCGATTCCTCATCCAGGGTGAATCCCTGTCGGGCTCGCTCGAGGTCCATGCTGAGTCGGCCGCGTACGTGCCTTCCGCTCCTCTTCGGGTCGCCCCGGGGACGCGCGGTCTCGAGATCGTGCTGGAGCGGGGCGGCGGCCTCCAGGGCTCGCTCCGCGTGCCGGCCGGCGTTCCGCCGCGGGCGTTCCACGTGGAGGTGCTCGTTCCTGGCGGCAAGACGCCGCGGCAAGTCTCGCCGGACACGACGGGCCGCTTCGAGCTCCTCGGCTTGACACCCGGGCTGGTCGACGTGGCGGTCGTGCTGGGGATCGGCAACGAGCGGCTGATCCTGATCGAAGGCGTCGAGGTTCGTGGCGGGGAGTCCCGAAGCGATCCTCGTCTCGAGGAGATCGACCTGACCGGCCTGGTGCGCCGCCTGGTGATTCGCGTGCGCGCCGCCGACCTCACGCCCGCCCGCGGCGGTTGGGTGCGCGTGCTCGGCGCGGCCGGGTCCTCCAGGCTGGGCTTCGCCTTCGTGATCGAGGAGGGCGAGGCCCAGGTTCTCGGCCGCGCCGTCCCGCTCGATCTCGAGATCAACGTGCCCGGCCATTGCGTCGTGCGCCTGCTGCGCGTCGAGAAGGACCAGGACGTCCTGCTCGATCCGGCGTTCTCGGTGACGCTGGCCCTGGTCGACGGCGTGGAGCTGCCCCCGGCAGGAGGGCGGCTGCAAGTGAACCTGGTCCCGATCGGAGACGACACCTCGCCCACGCAGCTCGTCCTATTTCGGGGCGGAGAGAGCGCCGGTTTGTGGCACGCGGCCACCGGCGACGAGTCGAACGCGTTCGGACCGGCGCGAGAGATCCAGGTCGCCGTCCAGCAAAACGGCCAGCACGAGGTCCGTTTCTCGCTGGTCCATGGGGACTTGCACTCCGGCAGCGTCTCGAGGTCGGTGAAGGCGAGCGCCGGGAACCACCGGCTCGACCTGCAGCCTTCCGACGCCAGACGCGTGTTTCGCGTGGCGCCCGATCGCGACGCGTACGACAAGACCCTGGCCGGCGGACACTGAAGACCGTCGAGCGGCGC
>DATKBQ010000016.1:0-4807 GCA_035546375.1 Planctomycetota bacterium
GGCGCCGCCGGACGCAAAGCGCACGAGGACGAGCTCGACCGCAGGCTCGCCGAGTGGACCGTGCTGCGCCACCGTGACCTCCTGGCGGCGAAGCTCATGAGCCTCGGAGTGCCAGCCGCGCCGGTGTACGACGTGGGCGAGACGCTGCACTCGCCCCAGCTCGTCGCGCGGGGGTTCTGGCAGTGGATGGATCGCCGCTGGGTCGGCCGGCAGCCGCATCCGTCGCCGCCCTGGCGGAGCGCGGCGGAGAGCTTCGCGATCGACTTCCCGGCGCCGACCCTCGGCGAGCACACGGCGGAGGTGCTGGCCGGGCTGCTCGGTCTCTCGAGCGCCGCGATCGACGACCTGCGGGCGGCGGGCGTCATTGGCAGTGAGCCGGCCCCCTGATCCGCTCTGCTTCCGCGAGAGTTACGTCACATCGGTTCGTCACCTGGTTGCCATGGTGGTGACATTCTGCTAGATTTCCATTTCTCTATTTGTCTCGGCCGTGGCGCGCCCCGCGCGCTCGGGCCTCGGGGTGGTATGGCAGGTGATTCGACGGCAGTTGCCCAGGTCGGCGGCGTCCCGCAGAGAAGGGGTCTCACGGCTCGCACGCTCTCGGGCATTCCGGCGCTCCGGTCGAGACCCTACTCCCGAGTCAGGTATTACCGCATTCCCGAAGGGGGACCATGTCGCTAGCGTGACGATCTTGTCCGCTCGGCCGGAGGTTTCTCCGGTCGGGCGCGTGGAAGGGAGTACGGGGGGTAATTCCTTCCGCGGTCGAGTGGATGGCGGGCGTTTTTCTTATGATGTTCGACCCCCGGACGGCGGTGCGCCCACAGGGTGCCGCACCGCGCATCCTGCTCTACAGCCACGACTCCTGGGGCCTGGGCCACCTCCGCCGAAGCCTGACGCTCGCCGGCGGTCTGGTCGAGCGCTTTCCGGCGGCCGACGTCCTCATCGCCACCGGGTCTCCGTGCGCCACTCAATTCCCGCTGCCGGAGCGGGTCGAGGTGGTGAAGCTGCCGTCGGTCTCGAAGGACGGGCACGGCGCCTACGTTCCGCGCAGCCTGGGGTGCGGGCTCGACGCGGTGCTCGACCTCCGGAGCTCTCTCCTGCTCGCGCTCTGTCGTTCGTTCGCTCCGAGCCTGCTGGTGGTCGATCATCAGGTGCTGGGATTGCGCCGCGAGCTGCTCGAGGTCCTGATCGCGGTCAAGCGCCGCGGCGCGCGAACCATTCTCGGTCTGCGTGACATTCTCGACACCCCCGCTCGGGTCGCGGAGGAGTGGGCGTCGCCGGAGGTGCAGTGGGCGCTCGAGGAGGGGTACGACCGACTGTGCGTGTACGGCGTCCCCGAGGTCTTCGATCCTCGATGTGAGTACCGGCTGCCGCCGCGCGCGGCGGCGCGCACGGCGTTCATGGGTTACGTGGTGCGTCCGGGAAAGAGCCTCCAAGGGGTAGCGGGCAACGGCAAGCGCGACGACAGCGGGAGCGGCCACGACGGCAACGGGAACGGGGATCACCCGCCGCGGCGACCTCGGGTCCTGGTGACCGTCGGCGGCGGCGAGGATGGCTGCGAGCGCATCGAGCGCTATCTCGACGCGATCGCGCTCGCGCCCACTCACTGGGATTCGACCATCATCACCGGACCGCTGATGCCCAATGCGCAGGTGAGGAGCCTCAAGCAGCGAGCCGTGCGGATGCGAGGCGTCCTGGTGCGGCGGTTCCATGCCGACCTGCCCTCGCTGATGCGGCAGTCGGCTGCGGTGGTGGCGATGTGCGGCTACAACATCTCCGCCGAGATCCTGCAGAGTCGGCGTCCCGCGATCTTCCTGCCGCGGACGTTCCCGCGATCCGAGCAGCTGCTCCGCGCCCTGCGGTTCTCCCACCTCGGCCTGTCGCAGTGCCTGGTGGATCCCCGCCCGCAGGAGCTGCGCGGCGCGATCGCGCGCGCGCTCACCCTGTCGTCCCCGGCGGGCTACGTTCCCAGTCTCGACGGCTGTCTCCACCTCTGCGAGAGCGCGGCCGAGCTCCTCGGCGAGTCGTCGATGTCTGCCGCGGGAGTCAGTGCCCGCCCGCTGCCATGAACGGCGCACCGATCGGGTACCTGCTCAAGAAGTTTCCGCGCCTGTCGGAGACGTTCGTGCTCAACGAGATTCTCGGGCTCGAGCGCAACGGCTGGCCGGTGCACGTCTTCTCGCGGCGAGCGCCCGACTCCGAGCCGCGCCATCCGCAGCTCGCCAGGCTGCGCGCCGAGGTGATCCCGATGGTCGAGATCGATCCCTGGCCGGCGCTTCTCGCCGAGGACGGCGAGCGCGTGGCGCTGCCCAGGGTGGCGGCCCTGGTGGAGGAGGCGGAGCTCTGGGGACCGAAGCTCCCGAGCCTGCTCGGCGAGGCGCTGCACCTGCTGCCGCTGCTGAGGCGGCGCCGCATCGCTCATCTCCATGCCCACTTCGCCACCGACAGCGCGGTGGTCGCCGCGCTCGCGCGCGAGCTGGGCGGCTCCACCTACAGCGTCACGCTCCACGCCAAGGACATCTATCGCGACGGGGTGAGCTTCGAGCGGCTCGAGCGCATCCTGGAGGGCGCGGCGATGGCGGTCACGGTGTGCGACGCCAACGTCGCGCATCTGCGCCAGCGTCTCCGCGGGCGCGCGGCGGCCAAGGTGCGGCGGCTCTACAACGGAATCGATCTCACGCGCTTCGCTCCGCGAGCGGAGGAGGCGCGGCGCGACGCGGATCACATCCTGGCCGTGGGCCGGTTGGTCGAGAAGAAGGGCTTCGCCATTCTGCTGCGAGCCGTCGCCGAGCTGCACCGGCGTGGGGCTGCCGCCCGCGTCACGATCGTGGGGGAGGGGGAGGAGCGCCCGGCGCTCGAGGAGGCGATCGGCCGCCTCGACCTGGCGGGCACGGTGCACTTCGCGGGCGCTCTCGACCAGGCCGCCGTTCGGGAGTTGATGGCGCGAGCCACCGTTTTCTGCCTGCCCTGCGTGGTGGGGCGGGACGGCAATCAGGACGCGCTTCCGACCGTGCTTCTCGAGGCGCTCGCGAGCGGCCTGCCGGTGATCTCGACTCCGGTGGGCGGCATTCCGGAGATCGTCGACTCTGGGCGCGCCGGCGTGCTGGTGCCGGCGGGTGACGTCGAGGCGGTCGCGCGTGCTCTCGAGGCGCTGCTCGCGAGCCCGGCGCTGCGGGAGAGTCTGGCCGGCGCCGGACGCCGGCGGGCGGAGCTCCTGTTCGACGGCGATCGCAACTCGCTGATCCTCTCGGCCTGGCTGCGCGAGATCGTGACGCGGAGCGGCGGCGAGGTGGGTAGGCCCGGCGCCGCAGAGGCCACGGCGGCCGGCGCGGCCAGGGCGCTGGGCACGGACGCGGGGGGCGGGAGCTAAATCGTGCGGGTGGTGTCGATCAACCAGGACCGGGGCATCGATCCGCAGCGCGAGAAGGGGGCGGCGGTGCACCTCGGAGCGGTGCGCGACGCCTTCCGAGCCTGCGGCGCCGAGGTGATCGCGATCGACGAGCCGGACGAGGCTCGTGCGTGGGAGCGGCTCGAAGCAGCGCGCCGCGCCGGCCCGCTGACGTTGATCTACGAGCGCTACGCGCTGGGGAAGTCGGCGGCGGCCGAGCTGGCCCGCCGCTTCGGAGTGCCCTTCGTCCTCGAGGTCAACGCGCCGCTCGCCGAGGAGGATCTCCGGTGGCGAGGGCGCGACGCCGGCGACGACGAAGCGGTGCGCCGCCGCGATGCGGAGCTCTTCGGCGAGGCGCGCTGTGTGGTCGCGGTGTCCCGCGACGTCGCCCGGTACGCGATTCGGCGCGGCGCTCGCGCGGAGAGGGTCCGGGTGGTGCCGAACGCGGTCGATCCGCGCCGGTTCCGCCCGCGTGCGCCCGATGACACCCTGCGCCGCCGACTGGTCCCGGCCGGCCGCTTCGCGATCGGCTTTCACGGGCGCCTGCGGCCCTGGCACGGCTTCGAGCTGCTGGCCCGAGCGGTCGCGAAGCTGCTCGAGCGAGGAGCGCCGGTACATCTCGTTCTGGTGGGACACGGCGACTTCGAGCCGATGCTCGGGATGCGGGTGCCGCGCAACTGCGTCAGCGCCGTCGGCTGGCAGGCTCACGACCAGGTCGCCCGATACGTGGCGGCGTTCGACGCGCTCCCGCTCACCTACCCGGCGGAGCTGCCCTGCTACTTCAGCCCGCTCAAGCTGCGCGAGGCGATGGCCTGCGCGGTGGTGCCGGTGGTGCCCGACCTGGGCGATCTCGCGAGCCTGGTGGGGGACGGCCACGACGGGCTGGTCTATCCGGCCGGGGACCTCGACGCTCTGGTCGCTGCGCTCGAACGGCTGATCGGCGACCCGGCGGAGAAGGACCGTCTCGGCCGCGCGGCGCGCTGCGCGGCGGAGACCACGACCTGGGAGGACATCGCCGCGCTGGTGCTGGCGCAGGCCGGGGCGGGCGCCCGGCGGCCTCGACGGCGCGACGCGCCTGGGGAGGCTCCGGGGCCGGCCCTCGCGGCGGACGACGCCTCGCCGGGGATGACGGCGCGATGACGGCGCGCAACCCGTTCGTCTTCGTGGTCGGGTGCCCGCGCTCGGGCACGACGCTCCTGCAGCGCCTGCTCGACGCCCATCCCGCGCTCGCGGTCGCCAACGACACCCACTTCATCGCGCACGCGGTGGAGGCGGTGACGCCGCGCTGGCGCGACGAGCGTGGTCTGCTCGAGACCGAGCTGACCCGTCTCGTGGCCTGGAGCCGCGACTATCACCGCTTCCGCCGGCTCGGACTCGACGCTCCGGCGGTCGATCGCGCCGCGCAGGGGGCGAGGGCCGCCC
>DATKBQ010000017.1:0-2895 GCA_035546375.1 Planctomycetota bacterium
CCTGCGCGAGGAGGACCGCTTGGTGGCGATCGAGATCGTGACCGCGCGCGACCTCGAGCAGTACGCGCCGGGCGGCAACGGGGCCCCCGGGCTCGACTCGGTGCTCGTGCCGGCCGCCTTGGCGCCGCCCGAGGGTGAGGACGGCGAGGAGGAGGGCGGCGCTCCCGACGTCGAGGATGCGGGAGCGGAGGAAGCGGAGGAATGAGCGAGCCTTCCCTGCGCCAGCGCCTCGAGCTCGACCTCAAGCACGCGATGCTCGCGCGCGACGAGGCCGCGCGCGACACGTTGCGCATGGTCCTCGCCGAGGTGCGCTCCCGCGAGGGCGAGCAGGGCCGCGAGCTGGACGAAGCCGCGGTGCAGGCCGTGCTCGCGCGCGCCGCCAAGACGCGCCAGGAGAGCGCCCAGCAGTTCGAGGCCGCGGGGCGCGGCGACCTGGCGCAGCGCGAGCGGGATCAGCTCGCCGTCGTGGAGCGCTACCTGCCGCGGCGGCTCTCCGAGCTGGAGACCCGCGAGCTGGTGCGCAGCTTGGCCGGCGAGCTGGGCGCGACCTCGCCCAAGGACGCCGGCCGCGTGATGAAGGAGCTCATGGCCCGCCACAGGGGCGAGGTCGACGGCTCCATCGCGAGCCGGATCGTCGGCGAGGTGTTGGCGGGCTAGCGGCCGAGAGTGCGCTGCCGACTCACGCGAGTCCGATCGTTGCGCAAGGCCCGCGGGGAAGGGCCACGACGCCGGATCCTTTGCTCGCCTCTTCTCGCGCGCGCGCGCTTTGCTAGGTTGCCGGCGATGGCGACGGAGAGCGCTGCAGTGAAGACATGCCGCCGGCGCAGCGGCGCGCGCGCGCCCGAGTGCCCCAAGTGGCATCGGCGGGAAAGCCGCCGCCCTCCGGGGCGGCTCGCCTAGGAGCGCTCCGTATGGGAGCTCCGCCGGTCGATGTCAGCGCCGCCGCCGCGCCCGAGGACGACGTGCTGCCGGCCGACATCGTCGGGCGCCACCGCGGGCTCGTCCGGCGCACGGCGCTGATCTCGACGCTCACGCTCTTGAGCCGCCTGCTCGGCTACGGGAGGGAGTTCCTCTCGGCGCTGCTCTTCGGCCACGCCTCGCCGATCTACGACGCGTTCGTGACCGCGTGGCGCGTTCCCAACCTCTTCCGCAGGCTCTTGGGAGAAGGCGCGGTCTCGACGGCGCTCCAGACGGCGCTGACGGAAACCGACGGCGACCTCGGCGACGAAGCCGGCCGGGTCCTGTTCTGGGAAACGCTGCGGCTCGCGCTGTGGATCCTGCTCGGCGTCTGCGCCCTGGTGATGGGCGTGGTCGGCGTGATGGGGGACACGATGCCGTTCACCGGCTGGAGCTGGCTCGGCGAGGAGCCGGCGGCCGTGCGCGAGCTGACGCTGCGCGTCGTTCCGTACGTGATCTTCATCTGCCTCGCGGGCCTGTGCGCGGGAGCCCTGGCCGTGCGCGGGCGCTTCGCCGCGGCCAGCGCCAGCGGCGGCGTCATGAACCTGGTGGCGATCCTGACCCTGGTCCTGGTCGGCCTGCGCTTCGGCTGGAGCGGCCCCGCGCCCGAGGACGGCGGGATCGGCCACGCGCGGCACATGGACATGGCGCGCATCTTCTCGTGGGGGCTGGTGCTCTCGGGGGTCGCGCAGCTCCTGATCCTGGTGCCGGATCTCCTGCGCAGCGGTCTGCTCGGGGGCCCGCGCGAGGCGCGCGGGCGGCGGCCGCAGCCGAGGATCCGCGCGGCGGCCGTGCTCGGCTCGAGCGCTCCGCTCGCCCTGGGCGCGGCGGTCTACCAGATCAACGTGATGATGGACGGTCTGATGGCGCAGGGCATGCTCGAGAGCGGCGGCCCGACTACCTATTACTTCGCCAACCGGATCCAGCAGTTCCCGCTGGGGCTCGTGGCGACGGCCGCGACCAGCGCGGTCTTCCCGGCCCTCAAGGCGCTCGGCCACCGCCGCGAGCTCCGGGAGCTGCGCGGCCTTCACGACCGCACGCACCTCGCGATCGCCTTCGTGGCGCTGCCCGCGACGGCGGGGATCATCGCGCTGGCCGAGCCGATCGTCGCGACGCTGCTCGAGCATGGCGAGTTCGGCCCCGAGGGGGTGCGCCGCACGGCCTCGGCGCTGCGCGTCCTGGCCCTGGCGCTCCTGCCGGCCGGTGCCGCCGGCCTCGTGACGCGCACCTACTACGCGCTCGGAGATTTCAAGGCACCGGTGCGAGTCGCCGCGTGGATGCTGGGGCTGAACCTGCTCCTCAACGTGGCCTTCCTGGCCGGCCTCGGCATGGACGTGGCCGGCCTCAGCCTCTCGACGGCGATCGTCAGCTGGACCAACCTCGGTCTCCTGGTGCCGGGGCTCCGGCGGCGCATGCCGCCCGAGGACGGCGTCTCCGGAGGGCGTCGGATGCCTGCGGGCCTGGCGCGGATGGTCCTGACGAGCGGCCTGTGCGCGCTGGCCGCGTGGGGGACCCGGGCGGCGCTGGGCGGGGAGGCCCGAGCTCCCTTGCCCTTGGCGATCGCAATCCTTGCTGGCTTAGGCACTTACGTCGCAGCAAGCCAAGCCCTTGGGGTCGCGGAGTGGGCCCACGTCCGGACCCGTTTGGCCGCCCGGCTGCGTCGTGGACGCCCCCCCGACTAGAAAATCCCAAAAGTCGGGGAAGGAGTAAGTCCTTCGCCCACAATATGTAGTGGATAAAGGCCGCGAGAAGTTTGGAGACCCCCAGGGGCTGCGGTACCTTTCGAGCTGCGGCGCAGGTCGGGGGGTGCTCCCGCTGGGCCTGACGCCGAGCCCCGCCCGCGCGGCGCGCGGGCCGGGGCATGCCAGCCTAACCCTTCCGATCCCGAGGTCCGCCTGAGGAGGAGAGCGTGAACCCCCCGGTCACCATTGCGAAAGA
>DATKBQ010000018.1:0-4414 GCA_035546375.1 Planctomycetota bacterium
CCGCCGGCGGCGCGATGCTCGGTATGGCGCGCGAGCTGAAGGACGGCCGCATGGTAGCCTTCGAGCACCTGCGCATCGAGGAGCGCGACGGCGGAGTCTTCTACGTGGCCGCGCCGGGCGGCGAGAACAGCGTGGCCTTCCGCGCCGTGCGCCTGGGCACGCGCGAAGCCGTGTTCGAGAACCCCGAGCACGACTTCCCGGTGCGGATCGGCTACCGGCTCGAGAAGGACGGCGGCTTGCACGCGCGCGTCGAGGGCAGCGACGGCAAGGGTCTGGACTTCCGCATGCGGCCCGTTCGCTGAAGGGCGGCGCGATCAGCACGCGGATCTCAGATCGAGCTAGCCGGTCGAAGTCGAGAACCCCAGGATCCCGCGACGCTTCGCGACATCCTCGACCTCGGACTCCGCTGCATCCTCGATGGCAACGGTCTCGGCCCAAAGATCACGTAGCCTCGTGAGGTCGACCTTCGCATCGCGTTGCTTCGGCCCGGCTTGGCGCAGCCGTTCGATGAGCCGCTGCTCGGCATCGCGGATCTGATCCTCCGCCGCGCTCAGCCGCTGCTCCGCTCGCCTGATGCTGTCGGAGTCGCCGTAGCCAGCGACCCAGTCCAGGAATCTGAAGAAGCGTGCGTCACTCACGGGTCTACCTAATCCATCGGTTGGAGGAGAGTATCGAGCCAGGGTACGAGCAACTGGAGGAACTCTGCCAATACATAGCACAAGAGCACGAGAACTGCTCCCCCCGTAGCCAGAACCAGGAAGGCTTGGGCGCGGTCGAGCTGGCCCTGCCTCTGGGCATTGCGGAGGCGGAGACCCGCCGCAGCTCTGGTGACGAGGTTGAAGGCTTCCCATGCGGCATCTTCCGCACTCATCTCGCGTGGGGAGGGAGCCGCAGGCCACCGCAGGTGTGTGCTGGCGAACGTCCTTCGCCGGGCCCACTTGGGCCTCCAAAGAAGGGCCAGGATCGCTGCGGCCAGGGAAGCGGTCACGGACGCCCCAAGGACCAAGACCATGGCCCAAAGCCAGAGGGGGCGGATGTCGGCCGGCGGCCCCAGCTTGACCAGCCCTAGGCCCAAAAAGGCGAGCGCGAGGGTGAGAATGCCCGTCGCGCGGATCGAGAGCCTACGGGCATTCTCCTCCTCGGCTTCTCAGCGAAAGCGAGCGTGCGCCAGCGCCGCGTCGACCCCGCTCCTGGGTTGTTCGGTCTCCCCGGCCGGCATCGTAGCCATCCGTGCTAGCGCAGCTCGCGGACCTCGACGTCCTTGTAGTGGACGACCGAGCCGTCGTGGTGCTGCTGGAAGGCGACGTGTCCCTCCCGGTGGCGGCGCTCGCGGTCGAGATGGTCGTTCACGAGCACGCCATTGAGGTAGATCTTCACGTGCACGCCCTCCGGCTCGTCGCGGCAGACGACGTGCTGCGTGAACCAGGTGTCGGGAGGCACGAGCTGCGCCTTGATCAGCGACAGGCGGTACAGGCTCCCGGTCTTCACCTTGTCGGTGTGCGTGCTGTTGACCTGGGCCTCGTAGCCCGAGGGCCAGCCGGGACCGTGGGCGACACGGAAGTACATCCCCGAGTTCCCGCCGTCGTTGATCTTCGCCTTGGCGCGGAACTCGAAGTCGCGGTAGTCCCCGCGCGGGCTGAAGAGGTGGCTCGCCGCGCCCGAGCCGACGATCATCCCGTCCTCGACGCGCCAAGCTCCGTCGTCGGAGATCCTCCAGCCCTCGAGGGTCTTCCCGTCGAAGATCCGCTCCCAGCCCTCCGCGTCCGGCTCGGCGCCGCGCGGCCGCACGCGGATCGAGCGGTAGGCGACCGGTCCGTGGTCGCCCTGCAATCGCAGCGGCCCGCGGGCGAGCTCGCCCTCGTAGCCGCCGCGCGTCGGATTCGGCACCTCGACGTTCTCGTGGAGCAGCGTGTCGTCGATCATCACGCGCTCGAAGCGCGCGTCGGCGATCTTCACGCCCCGCTCGTCGAAGCGCGGCGCGCGGAAGCGGATGTCGAGCCCGTGCCAGCGCCCCGGCCCGCGGAAGGCGTTGAAGCTCGGCGCGCGCCCCGGCCAGCGGTTGCCCTCGCCCCAGCCCTGGTAGATCCCGCCGCAGTCGGAGAAGGCGAGCTCCAGCTTGCCGGCGCTGTCGAGGATCTGCACCTCGTAACGGCCCATCAGGTAGACGCCGGAGTTTCCGCCCTTCGGGATCATGAAGTCGACGTGCACGTCGCAGTCGCCGAACTCGAGGCGGCTGACGAGGTCGCCGGCGCGCTCCGCGCCGCCCTCGGGCCCCCCCTCCATGACAACGTTCGAGAGCACCAGCTCGCCCTCCTCCTGGATCGAGCCGTCCTCCGGTGCCTCGACACGGACGAATCGCGCCGGATCCGAGGGGTCGCCCTTCACGGGGCCGGTGCGCCAGCCCTCGCCCTTCCAGACGTCGAGCGCGTCGCCCTCGCTCAGCATCAGTACGCCTTCCTCCCAGCGCTCGCGCGCCGGCGGCGGCGGCACTCGCTTGGCCACGTGCAGACCCTTCCTCGGCCCCTCGGGGAGCTCGTTCACCGTGTAGGCCATCTCCTCGTGCAGGAGCGGCGTCCCATCCTCCGCGACGACGCCCAAGAGCCGCATGCGCGCGACCATGCCGGCCTGCAGCGCCGCGGTGCGGACGGTCAACCGCGTGCGATCGGGCGACACCTCGACGCCGGCCACCTCCAGCCGCGCCTCGTGCCGCGTCGGCGAGCCGTACTCCCACCACCAGTCATAGTCGTACTGCACCAGCTCGACCTGCTCGGGAGCGATCGCCGCGCCGGCCGCTAGCGGCTTGGTGAACTCGATCTCGAAGCCGTCCTGGAGGAGCTGCACCGTGCGCATCTCCATCGGCAGCCTCCCGGTCCAGCGGATCCGTCCGATCCCGTCCGTGGGCGGCTGCCCGCCCCAGCCTCGGTCGGTGAAGCCGGTGAACAGCGTCCCGTCCTCGGCGAAGAGCACGCGCACCGCCGAGCCGACGTGCGAGCGGAACGGGAACACGGCGCCTTGGTACTCGCCCTGCACCCGCTCGAGCTGCGCGCGCAGGACCATCCCGTTCGTCAGCTCGGCGACGAAGAGCTGCTCCTCGAACGGCCCGAAACGGCCCTGGGTCGAGTCCCAGGTCAGGCTGCCCGCCGAGCGCGACCAGTCGTAGGGGATCCACACCGCGGGGCGATCGCGCTCGCGCTCCGGCGGGACCGTGTCGCTGGCCACGCGTTGCTCCCGGCGGTACTCGTCGGTCCAATTGAGCGACGCGGGGTGGCCGTAGAACGCGCCCTGCTCGACGTGCACGATCGGGCAGGCCGGCATCCAATCGCCCTGGTTGTCGGTCAGGAAGAGGTCGCCCGCGGCGTTCGTGCCCAGGCCGCACGGGCTGCGCACGCCGCTCGCGAAGGGCTCCACGCGCCCGTCGGGGGCGATCTTCATCACCCAGCCGCGATACGGCGCGGTCGAGCGGCCGTGCCACCACTGCGGATCGCCGAACGAGACGTTCAAGGCGATGTAGAAGTTGCCCGCTCGGTCGCGCGGCAGGCCGAAGGCGAACTCGTGGTAGTGGCCGGAGTTGCCCCAGTCGTTGGCGAGCGTGTCGACCGTGTCGCACGCGCCGTCGCCGTCGGCGTCGAGCAGGCGCGACAGCTCGCCGCGCTGCAGGACGACGATCGCGCCGTCGACGACGGCGAGACCGAGCCCCTCCTGCAGGCCCTCGGCGAAGAGCCGGAAGCGCGCGGCCTTCGGATCCGCCGCGAGCGGGTCCTCGACGATCCAGACCTGCCCGCGGCGCGTGCTCACGGCGAGCGAGCCGTCGGGCAGGAAGTCCATGCCGCCGACCTCGAGCCGCGCGCCCTCTGGAGCCGCGAGGTAGTCGACCGTGTAGTAGTCGGCCTCCGAGGGAACCACGTCACCCTGGAGGCCCGCGCACGCCAGCACGGCGAGCGCGGTTGCGTTCGTGCTCATCGCCCGATCTCCCGGCCGAGCTCGGCCAGCCGCTCCTCCGACCACTCGCCCAGGCTCAAGAGCGTCGCCTCGACGACGCGCTGGTCCCCGGGTGACAGCTCCACGCGCACGCGGTTCGCGGCGGCGTCGCGCACCAGCGCCGCGGCACCGTCCACGCGGATGCGCAGGCACTCGAAGGTCTCGCCGCAGCGGCGTACGAGCCAGCCGTCGGCCGGGATCGGCGCGGTGGCGGGTCCCTCGCCGACCTCCCAACCGGGAGCGGATCCGCGCACGAGCGGCGCGGGCTCCCCGCAGCCCGAGAGCAAGACGTCGACCTCGCCCCGCGCACCGGCCCAGCGCAGCGCGAGACGCCGCGTGAAGCCGGGGCCCGCGCTCGTCGTCTCGACCCGCAGCGTCTCCTCGAGCTCGCCCAGCGGCTCGCGCTCCTCCAGCTCGATCGCGCAACGGATCCCGG
>DATKBQ010000019.1:0-9409 GCA_035546375.1 Planctomycetota bacterium
GGGTTGGCCTCGAGGAAGCGCGGCGCGCCGTCGGCGGCCAGGCGCAGGTCGACCCGGGCCACGTCGCGGCAGCCCAGCGCGCGATAGGCGGCGAGGGCGACGCGCTCGACCTCGCGCACTTGGCTACCGGGGCGCTTCGGCGGGACGCTGTACTCCAGCTCCTCCTGCCAGCGCTCGTTGCGCTTGACCTCGAGGGAGTAGACGAACTCCGACTCCGGGACTAGGCGCGGGCGCACCTCCATCACGCCGATCGCGCGCGCGCCGGCGCCGGTGCCGAGGATCCCGACCGTGAACTCCGCGCCGGGGCAGAACTCCTCGACCAGGACGGGCTCGCGGTAGGCCTCCAAGAGCTCTAGCGAGCGCTCGCGCAGCTCGCGCGGGCTCGCCAATCGCGAGCGGCGGCGGATGCCCATGCTCGAGCCCTCGTAGAGGGGCTTCGCGAACAGCGGGAAGGGCAAGACGACCCGCGCGAGGTCCTCCTCGCGCTCGATGACGGCGAAGCGGGGCGTCGGCACGCCGGAGGCGGCGACCAGACGCTTCGCCACCGCCTTGTCCAGGCACGCCGCCAAGGTCAGCGGGTCCGAGTGCGTGCACGGCACGCCGAGCATCTCGAGCACGGCCGGCACGTGGGCCTCGCGCGAGCGCGTCCCGCGGCCCTCGGCGATGTTGAAGACCAGGTCCCCCGGTGCCTCGAGCACGGCCGCCAGGAACGCGCGCCCGCCGCCCAGCCGCCGCGTCGTGTATCCGGCCCCTTGCAGCGCGCGCTCGATCGCCTCGACCGTCTCCGGCGAGTCGTACTCCTCGAGGGCGTCCTCCGGCCCGCCTTGCGCCTGGACGAAGTCCGAGCGCAGGTCGTACGCGATCCCGATCTCCACCGCCGCCGAGCCTAGTCCCGCGAGCGCGGCACCGGCTCCTTCGAGCGGCGCCCCTTCACCCAGCGGCTCTTCCCGACCACCGGCTCCCCGTCGCCGTTCGCCTGCCCCGCCGCGCCGTTCGTGCCGTTGCGCTTCGCCCCCGCGCCGTTCACCTTCACCGCGCCGCCCGCGCCGGCGCCCGAGTGCACGCCGCGGCGCCGCGCCTTCGGCTCGAGGTACTCGTAGACGCGCCCCTGGAAGTTGCGCACCAACGCCCGCCCCTTCGCCGCGTCGTAGTGCAGGAGGTACTGCGGCCCCACCGGAACCTTCCCGCCGCCTCCCGGCGCGTCGATCACGTAGGTCGGCACGGCCAGCCCGCTGGTGTGCCCGCGCAGTCCCTCGATGATCTCGATCCCGCGCGAGATCGGCGTGCGGAAGTGCTCCGCGCCGCGCACCGGGTCGCACTGGTAGAGGTAGTAGGGCCGCACGCGCATCCGCATCAGCCCCTGGCACAGCCCCTTCATCGTGCCCAAGTCGTCGTTCACGCCCTTGAGCAGCACCGCCTGGTTGTTCAGCGGGATCCCGGCGCGCGAGAGCCGGTCGCAGGCCCGCGCCGCCTCCGGCGTGAGCTCGCGCGGGTGGTTGAAGTGCACGTTGATCCACAGCGGGTGGTAGCGCTGCAGCATCGCGCACAGCTCCTCGTCGATGCGCTGAGGCAACGCCACCGGCACGCGCGTGCCGATGCGGATGATCTCCAGGTGCGGGATGGCGCGCAGCTTGGCGAGGATCGGCTCGAGCTTCGCCGTCGCGTAGTTCAACGGATCCCCGCCCGACACCACCACGTCGCGCACCGCCGGCGTCCGCGCGATGTAGTCGACCATGCGGTCGATCTCGACCTCGGGCGTCGCGCCCTCGTACATCGTGCGCTTGCGGGTGCAGTAGCGGCAGTAGATCGCGCAGCTGTTCGAGATCACCATCAAGACCCGGTCGGGGTAGCGGTGCGTGATCCCCGGCACCGGCGAGAACTGCTCCTCCCCCAGCGGGTCCTCCTCGCCCACCGCGCGGTAGGTGAACTCCTCCTCCAGCGGCACCACCTGGCGCAGGATCGGGTCGTGCGGGTCGTCGGCGTCGATCAGCGAGAGGTAGTAGGGCGTGATGCCCATGCGGAAGTCGCGCAGGACGGCCGCGCGCGCCTCGAGCTCCCGCTCCGGGACGTGCAGGAGGCTCGAGAGCTCCTCGAGCGTCGTCACACGGTTGCGGAACTGCCAGCGCCAGTCCTCCCAGTCCGCGTCGGCGACGCGCGGAAAGTAGTGGGCCCGGCCGATCCTGCGCGCGGCCCCACGGAGGAGCCGGGCCTGGGGAAGTGAGTCGGTCGACGTCTCCATGCGAAGGGTCTCCTGGCAGCCGCCGCGCGGCTCGGTGCTCGCCTCTCCGGGTGGATTCGGCGCTGGAGCGGATGGCCGCGTCATTGGAGGAAGGCTACTAGCCCGGGGCAAGGGTCACGCTCGCGAAAGCTGTCGACTTCGGGGGCAGTCGGTGCATCCTTGGCGCATCCGTGCCTCGCCCGGGCAGTGCGCGCGGAAGCAAGGAGCATTCCCGGACGTCAGCGTCCTCTTCTCCGCCAGCCCAAGGGCTTGTCACGCGCGGGATTCGACGCGCGGCGCGCGGCCACGGCCAGCCCGCGAGTCTTGCCCGCCCCTGGGAATCGGAAGCCGGGGATCCGCTGAAATCGGCATTTTCCTTTCCGAGAGGCCGAGCTTCGGAGGTTGAATCTCCGATCGCCACGCTCCCATGCTGACCCGCGTCCTGCTCGCCGTCGACGACGCCGCGCTCCAGCGCCGGCTGCGGCGCCTCCTGGCCCTGGTGCCCGACGTCCTGACCGAGTCGGCGGGCCCGAGGCGCGAGGCGTGGCCGCAGCTCGCGCGCTCGAGCGCCGACGTGGCCCTGATCGGCCGGCGCCTGATCCCCGAGCCGGCGGTCGAGAGCGTGCGCGCGGTGCGCTCGCTCCCCGACGCCCCGGATCTGGTGGTCGTCGTGCGGCGCGAGGACGCCGAGGACCGCGCGCGGCTGTTGGCCGCCGGCTGCCGGGCGGTCCTGGACGCGAAGCTCTCGCCGCCGGTCCTGCGCGAGATGCTGGAGGCGATCCTGCGCCGGCGCCGAGAGCGCAATTCGCTGGCCCCGCGCCAGGCGGGGCTGGAGCCCAGGCTCTCCGACTTCGTCACCTCGAGCCCGGCCATGAACGCCTTCATGGAGCTCGTGCGGCGCGTGATCGCCTCGGACGCCTCGCTCCTGATCCTGGGCGAGACCGGCGTGGGCAAGGAGCACCTGGCGCGCGCGATCCACGCCGAGGGGCCGCGCTCGGCCGGGCCGTTCATCGCGGTCAACTGCGGCGCGCTGCCCGAGAGCCTGCTCGAGAGCGAGCTCTTCGGCCACGAGGAGGGCGCCTTCACCGGCGCGACGCGCTCGCGGCGCGGCCACTTCGAGCTGGCGCACCGCGGCACGCTCTTCCTGGACGAGATCGGCGAGCTGCCCCCGCACTTGCAGGCGAGCCTCCTGCAAGTCCTGCAGCGGCGCGAGATCCGGCGCCTGGGGGGCGAAGCTGCCATCGGGATCGACGTGCGCGTCATGGCCGCCACCAGCCGCGACATCGCCGACGAGGTGCGCTCGCGGCGCTTCCGATCCGATCTCTATTACCGGCTCGGCGTGGTGACGCTCGCCATCCCGCCACTGCGCGAGCGCCGCGAGGACGTCCCGGCGCTGGTCGAGGCCTACCTCGAGAACTTCCGCCCCCACATCCGCCGGAACGTGCGCCGCGTCGCGCCGGAGGTGCTGGAGGCGCTGAAGGGCTACGCATGGCCCGGCAACGTGCGCGAGCTGGTCAACCTCGTCGAGCGGGCCATGCTGCTCGCAGCCGGCGAGGAGATCGCGCTGGCCGACCTGCCCGAGAACGTGCGCGGCGCCGGCGCAGCGGAGGCGCAGGCCGCGGGAGTCCCCGCGCCGCTCGCCGCCCTGCCCTCGCTCGCGGCGGGGATGCTCGAGCTCCCGCTGCGCGACGTGCGCCGCCGCGCCGTGGCGGAGGTCGAGCAGCGCTACCTCGCGCTGCTCCTCGAGAAGACCCGCGGCCGGATCGGCGAGACCGCGCGCCTGGCGGGGATCGAGCCGCGCTCCTTGTTCGAGAAGATGCGCCGCTACGGCCTGCGCAAGGAGGACTTCAGGAGCGGGCGGGCGTCGTGAGCCGGGTGCGGCCGGCGGGCGGCGCGACCTCGGCGGCCGAGGCCCCCCAGGCGGGCAGGAGGAAGTGGAAGGTCGAGCCCTGGCCGGGGACCGACTCGGCCCAGATCCGACCGCCGTGGCGCTCGACGAGCTTGGTGCACAGTGCGAGCCCGATGCCCGTGCCGGGGTAGCGCTGGCCGTGCAGGCGCTTGAACAAGCCGAACACCTGCTGCGCGTACTCCTTCTCGAAGCCCAGGCCGTTGTCGGCGACCGAGATGCGCCAAAGATCGCGCTCGCGCGCGGCATGGACGTGGATGGCGGGCGGCTCGTCGCGCCGGTACTTGATCGAGTTCGAGATCAGGTTCTGCAGCACCTGAAGCACGTGCACGCGCTGGGCGCGCACGGTCGGCAGCTCGCCGTGGGTCACCACCGCGCCGGCTTGGCGGATCGAGTCCTCGAGGTTCAAGAGGACCTGGGTCAGGACCTCCGCGCAGTCCACCGGCTCCGGCGGAGGGTCCGTCTCGCCGGTCGCCTGGAGGTAGTCCAGGAGGTCGTGCAGGAAGCTGCGCATGCGCCCCGCGCCCTCGGTCGCGTGGCGGATGAACTCGTCCGCCTGCTCGTCCAGCCGGCCCTGGTAGCGGCGCTGCAGGAGCTGCGTGTAGCTCGTCACCATGCGCAGCGGCTCCTGGAGGTCGTGGCTCGCGGCGTACACGAAGTGGTTCATGTCCTCGTTCGCGCGCTGCAGCGCCGCGTTCGTGCGCCAGAGCTCCTCCTCGGCGCGCTTGCGGGCCTCGATGTCGGTCAGGAGTCCCTCGATGCAGGGCTCGCCGCCGGGATGGAGGGTCCGCGCCAAGCGCAGCGAGACCCACGCCGCCCGGCCGTCCGGGAGCTGGAGCTCGACGTCGATGGGCTCCTGGGGTGAGGCCTGGGACCCTGGATGGGCGGCGCACAGCCGCCAGAGCTCGAGGTCGCGGGGCTCGCCGTCGGCGACCTGCCTCAGGCGCGCCAGCATCCGCGGCTCGCGGCTGGAGAGCCCCGTCTGCCGCTCGAAGGCGGGGTTCGCGTCGATCAACTTGCCGTCGAGCGTGCAGCGGAAGAAGCCCACCTCGAGCAGCTCGAGCAAGGACTGCAGGCGCGACTCCAGGAGCTCGGCGCGCCGCTCGGCGGCCGTGCGCAGCCACTCCTCCTTGCGCCGGATGACCTCGGCCTTGCGCGCCAGGTCGATGAAGGCGCGCACCTTGGCGCGCAGGACCTGGGGTACCAGCGGCGTGAAGAGGTAGTCGACCGCGCCCAGCTCGTAGCCGCGCGAGAGGTGGTTCTCCACGCCCGTGCCGGCGGTGACGAAGATGATCGGCGTGTACTGGCTCGACGGCCGCTGGCGGATCAGCGCCGCGGTCTCGAAGCCGTCCATGCCGGGCATGGTCACGTCGAGCAGGATCAGCGCGAAGTCGCGCTTGAGGATCTCGCGCAGGGCGTCCTTGCCCGAGCCGGCCTTGACCAGGTTCTGGCCGAGCTCCTCGAGCGAGGCCTCGAGGGCCAATAGGTTCTCGGGACGGTCGTCGACGAGCAGGACGTTGTGCCTGCCGTCGTCGCCCACTGCCGCTCCAGCCGCCATGTCTGCTCCGCGGCCGCTCAGCGGTGCAGCCAAGCGCCCAGGACCGAGAGCAGCTGCTCGATGTCCACCGGCTTCGCGACGTAGTCGGTGGCCCCCGACTCCAGGCACTTCTCGCGGTCGCCCTTCATGGCCTTGGCGGTCAAGGCGATGATCGGCAGGCGCTTGAAGCGCTTGATGCGGCGGATGGCGCGGATCGTGTCGTGTCCGTCCATCCCGGGCATCATGATGTCCATCAGGACCGCGTCGATCGCGGGGTTGCGCTTGAGCACGTCGATCGCCTCCAGCCCGTTCTCCGCGGCGTGGACGCGCACCTGTTGGCGCTCCAGCACGCTGGTCATGGCGAAGATGTTGCGGATGTCGTCGTCGACCACGAGCACGGTCCGCCCGGCCAGCAGGAAGTGCGGCTCGTGGAGCTTCTCGATGATCGCGCGCTGCTCCTCGGGCAGCTCGCGCACGGGCCGGTGGGTCAAGAGGAGCACCTGGTCGAGCAGGCGCTCCAGCGAGCGCACGTCCTTGACGATCACGCTCCGCGCGACGTGGCGTAGCTCGCGCTCCTCCTTGCGCCCGGGGCTGCGCGCGGTGTAGACGATCACCGGCAGCAGGGCGGCGTCGGCGCGCTCGCGGATGCGGCCCAGGAGCTCGATCCCGCCCATGTCGGGCAGGCCGAGGTCCACCACCGCGCAGTCGAAGCGCTCGCGCTCCAGGGCCTCCAGGGCCTCGCCGCCGCTCGCCGCGCTGACCTGCTCCAGGCCGGGCACGGCGACCATGCGCCCGATCGCATCGCGCTGCACGGGGTCGTCCTCGACCACCAGCACGCGCCGCGCGCGCGGCTCGCAGAAGGCCACCACTTCGTCGAACAGCTCCTCCAGCCGCGCGCGCTCCACCGGCTTGCCGACGAAGCCCACCGCGCCGCCCTGCAGCGCGCGCTGCGGCTCGTCGTCGGTCGAGACCACGTGGACCGGGATGTGGCGCGTGTCCAGGCCGGTCTTCAGGTGGCTGAGCACGGTCCAGCCGTCCACGTCGGGCAGGCGCAGGTCGAGGGTGATGGCGGTCGGCTGGAAGCGCCGCGCCAGGTCGAGCGCGGCCACCCCCTGGGAGGTGACCAGGCCCTTGAACCCCTTCTGCCGCGCGAGGTCGAGCAGGAAGCGCGCGAAGCTGGCGTCGTTGTCGACGATCAGGATCGAGCGCTCGCCCTTCGCGAGCCCCTCGCGGTCGTCGTGCACCTGGTCGCGCGCGACCACCGGCATGGGCGCGGGCAGCGGCGCCGGCGCCTCGCTCGCGGGCGCCGCCAGCTCGCTCACGCTCTTGCGCGTGGCGCGCGGCGGCGGAGCCGTGTCGGGCAGGTACAGCGTGAAGGTGCTGCCCATGCCGGGCACGCTCTCGAGCTTCAGGTCGCCGCCGAGCATGCGCGAGATCTCGCGGCTGATGGCCAGCCCCAGGCCCGTGCCGCCGTAGCGCCGGCTGGTGGATCCGTCGGCCTGCTGGAAGGCCTCGAAGATGATCTGCTGCTTGTCGGGCTGGATGCCGATGCCGGTGTCGCTGACCGAGAAGGCGAACACGCGGCGCGCGCGGGCAAGCGTCTCGATGTCCTTGTTCCAGCCGGTGTCGGCGGGCGCCATGCGCACCCGCACGTGGCCTTGCTCGGTGAACTTGAAGGCGTTCGAGAGCAGGTTCTTGAGCACCTGCTGGAGGCGCTTGACGTCGGTGTGCAGGGCCTTGGGCAGGCCCGGCTCCATCTCGACCAGGAAGTCCAGCCCGCGCGACTCGGCGACGTGCTTGAAGGTGCGGTCGATGTAGTCGTGCAGCTCGAAGAGCTTCAGCTCCTCGACGTCGACGGTGACCGTGCCGGACTCGATCTTCGACAGGTCGAGGATGTCGTTGATCAGCGCCAGGAGGTCCTTGCCGGAGTCGTGGATGGTGCGCGCGAACTCGATCTGCTTGGGGCTCAGGTTGCGCTCCTGGTTGCGCACGAGCTGGTCGGAGAGGATCAGGAGGCTGTTGAGCGGCGTGCGCAGCTCGTGCGACATGTTGGCCAGGAACTCGGACTTGTACTTGGAGGTCAGCGCGAGCTGCTCGGCCTTCTCCTCCAGCGCCTTGCGCGCCTGCTCGACCTCCTGGTTCTTGCGCTCGACCTCCACGTTCTGGTCGGCGAGCAGCTTGGCCTTCTCCTTCAGCTCCTGGTTCGTGTTCTTCAGCTCCTGCTGCTGGAGCTGCAGCTCCTGGGCCAGCGACTGGGACTGCTTGAGCAAGTTCTCGGTCCGCATGTTGGCCTCGATCGTGTTGCAGACGATGCCGATCGACTCGGCCAATTGGTCGAGGAACACCTCGTGGGTCGGGCTGAAGCGCTCGAAGGAGGCCAGCTCGAGCACGGCCTTGATCCGGCCCTCGAACAAGACCGGCAGGATGATCACGTTCTGCGCCGTGGCCGCGCCCAGGCCCGAGGCGATCTTGATGTAGTCGCGCGGCACGGTGGTCAGGAGGATCTTGGCCTTCTCGACCGCGCACTGGCCGACCAGGCCCTCGCCCAAGCGGAACGACACGTTCTCGGCGCCGGTGCAGGCGTAGCCGGCGAGCATGCGCAGGTTCGGATCCTCCTCGGCCGAGTCGTCGCGCTGGGTCTCGACCGTGTAGAAGGCGGCTTGGCGCGCGCTGACCACGGGGGCCAGCTCGGAGAGGATCATCCGCCCGACCGTGAGCAGGTCCTTCTGCCCCTGGAGCATGCGCGAGAACTTGGCCAGGTTGGTCTTCAGCCAGTCCTGCTCGCTGTTCTTGAGCGTCTGCTCCTTGAGGTTGCGGATCATCTCGTTGATGTTGTCCTTGAGCGACGCCACCTCGCCCTGCGCCGCCACCTGGATCGAGCGCGTCAGGTCGCCCTTGGTCACCGCCGTCGCCACGTCGGCGATCGCGCGCACCTGGGTCGTCAGATTGGCCGCGAGCTGGTTGACGTTGTCGGTCAGGTCCTTCCAGGTGCCGGCCGCGCCGGGCACGCTCGCCTGACCGCCGAGCTGGCCCTGCACGCCGACCTCGCGCGCCACGGTGGTCACCTGGTCCGCGAAGGTGGCCAGGGTCTCGGTCATGCCGTTGATCGTGTCGGCCAGCTCGGCGATCTCGCCCTTGGCCTCCACGGTCAGCTTGCGCTTGAGGTCCCCGTTGGCGACCGCCGTCACGACCTTCGCGATCCCGCGCACCTGGTCGGTCAGGTTGCTGGCCATGAAGTTCACGTTGTCGGTCAAGTCCTTCCAGGTCCCCGACACGCCCTTCACGTCGGCCTGGCCGCCGAGCTTGCCCTCGGTGCCGACCTCGCGCGCCACGCGCGTCACCTCCGAGGCGAACGAGCTGAGCTGGTCGACCATCGTGTTGATCGTGTCCTTCAGCTCCAGGATCTCGCCCTGCACGTCGACCGTGATCTTCTTGGAAAGGTCGCCCGTGGCCACGGCGGTGGTCACCGCCGCGATGTTGCGCACCTGGCTCGTCAGGTTCGAGGCCATCGAGTTGACGTTGTCGGTCAGGTCCTTCCAGGTGCCGGCGACGCCCGCCACCTGGGCCTGGCCGCCGAGCTTGCCCTCGGTGCCCACCTCGCGCGCCACGCGCGTCACCTCGGAGGCGAACGAGCGCAGCTGGTCGACCATCGTGTTGATCGTGTTCTTCAGCTCCAGGATCTCGCCCTGCACGTCGACCGTGATCTTCTTCGACAAATCACCGTTGGCTATCGCCGTCGCAACCTCGG
>DATKBQ010000020.1:0-7964 GCA_035546375.1 Planctomycetota bacterium
GGACGTCTCCCAGGTTCTCGACCAGCAGCGCATCGCAACCCCCGCCGGCGAGCGCCCGCGCGTCCGCCGTGGCTCGCTCGAGCAGCGTCCCCACCTCGCCCCCGTAGCGTGGCGCGCCCGGCGTCGCGGCGAGGTGCACGACGCCGACCAGGAAGGGCCGCGCGCCGCGAATCCTGGGACCGTTCAACCCGGCTCCGTCGATGCGCCTTGGGCGGCGCCCAGCACCTGGCGCACCTTGCGCGCCAGGCTCGAGGCGGTGAAGGGCTTCTGGAGCACCGTCCGCTCTTCGCCGCCGCCGCCCTCGAGCAGGCTCTCGTCTTCCGTGAAGCCGGTGACGAAGAGCACGCGCACCTCCGGCCGCTCGCGCTCCAGGCGCTCGGCCAGCTCCCGCCCGCCCATGCCCGGCATCAGCATGTCGCTGACCAGGAGCGCGATCTCGCCCGCGTGCTCGCGGCTCCTCTCGAGCGCCTCGAGCCCGTTCGCGGCCTCGAGCACCGTGTAGCCCCGCGAGCGCAGCGCCAGCACGGCCACCTCGCGCACCAGCGCGTCGTCCTCCACCAGGAGGACCGTCTCCTCGCCGCGCTCCTCGGGGTGCGGCTCGGCCACCAGCGGCTCCTCGATCTCGCCCGCCGCGATCGGCAGGAAGACCTTGAAGGTCGTGCCGCGCCCCGGCTCGCTGGAGCCGAACACGTGCCCGCCGCTCTGGCGCACGATGCCGTAGCAGGTCGAGAGGCCCAGTCCGGTGCCGCGCCCCTGCGGCTTGGTGGTGAAGAACGGCTCGAAGGCGCGGGCCAGCGTGGATTCGTCCATGCCGCAGCCCGTGTCGCTCACCTCGAGCAGCACGTACCGGCCGGGGGCGATCTCCTCGCCGCGGTCGATGGTGCGCTCGAGCACGGCGTTCGAGGTCTGAACTACGAGCCGGCCGCCCCCGGGCATCGCGTCGCGCGCGTTGACCGCGAGGTTGAGCACCACCTGCTCGATCTGCGAGGCGTCGGCGCGCACCGGCCACAGGCCCGCCTCGGTGCGCGTCGCCAGCTCGATGTCCTCGCCGAGCAGCCGCTCGAGCATCGAGTGCAGGTCGAGCACGAGCTGGTTCAGGTCCAACCGCGCCGGTGCGATCACCTGCCGGCGCGCGAAGGCCAGGAGCTGCCGGGTCAGCGCGGTGGCGCGCTCGGCGGCCGCTTGGACCTGCCGGAGGCTGGCGCGCGCCGGATGCCCCTCGGGCAGGTCGATCCGCGCCAGCTCCGCGTAGCCGAGGATCGCGGTCAGGAGGTTGTTGAAGTCGTGCGCCACGCCGCCGGCCAAGCGGCCGATGCTCTCGAGGCGTTGCGCGTGCAGGAGCTGGGCCTCGAGCCGCCGGCGCTCGGTGACGTCCATGAACGTGCCCACCATCCCGACCACGTCGCCGCCGGGGGCGCGCACCGGCGCGCCGGAGATGACCACGTTGCGGCGGCTGCCGCGCCGTCCGACCAGCTCGACCTCGTAGCTGGAGGCGATCCCCATGCGACGCTTCTCGTGCTCGCGCGCCATCGAGGCGTGGTGCTCGGGGTTGACGAAGTCCCGGTGCGTGGTCCCGGCCAGGTCCTCGATCCCGTCCACCTCCAGCATCGCGAGCATGGCGCGGTTCGCATAGACCGTGCGCCCCTGCAGCGTGATCTGCCAGATCCCGACGGTGCTGCTCTCGCTCAAGGCGCGGTAGCGCAGCGCGCCCTCGCGCCGCGAGCGCTCGACGCTCTCGCGCTCGGCGCGCGTCGCCGCGAGCAGCATCGAGGTCAAGGTCGAGGCCGCGATGAAGCTCGCGAGGAAGGTCAGTCCCTCCACGGCCGAGGTCATCGCGAACGGCCCGAGTCCATGGGCGGTGCTCCAGGTGGCGACGCAGGAGATCGCCATGGTGGAGCCCGTCGCCCCGAGCTGGCCGAAGCGCAAGGCGGCCCAGATGAACGGCGGGAACGCGAGGTAGGAGAGCGGAACGGGGCGCAGCTCGCCGGTGAGCCAGGAGCCGTAGGTCAGGGTGGCGACGAGGAGCAGCGTCAGGACGAGGGCGGCGGCCTCGGCGGCGCGCGCGAGGGATAAGCGCAGGCGCGCTCGCGCGCTCCAGGCCAGGATCGACGCGCCGAAGACGAGGACGCCGCCCGCCGAGCCCGTCCAGCGGTCCAACCAGGCGTGCGCGAAGGATCCTCCGGACTCGAAGAGCTCCAGCGAGAGCGCCGCGATCGAGGCTCCCGCGGCCGGCGCGAGGGCGGCGCCGAACAGGGCCAAGGCCAGCACCTCGCGCACGCGCTCGAGCGGGGCGCGCGAATCGATCCAGCGGCGCAGGATCCAGGCACCGGCCAGGGCCTGGAACGTCTCGCCGGCGGCGACACCCGCCGCCGGGACGATGCCGAAGCCCTGCTGGAGAGCGAGGACGAGGGCTGCCGTCGCGATCGCCGGCCAGACGCTGCCGCCGAGGAAGAACGCCGCTGCCAAGCCGATCCCCGCGGGCGGCCAGATCGGAGCGAGGGTGCGGCCGGCGATCTCGAAGCCGAGAACGATCCAGCCGGAGGCCCAGCACGTGACGCCGATCGCGACGAGCACCGCCGTCCGGCGCAGGGCGTCTCCTCCGCCGAAGAGCATCTGGCTCCCCCCTTCCGCAGCGACCCGCTGCATCTGGCGAAAGCGTAGCGAATTCCCTCACCCGGAGAGAAGGGGTCGAATCTCGCACGGGACTCCAGCTTCTCGACCGGCCGCTCGGAGGCCGACCGGTCGAGAACGCGGCCTCCCGAGTGCCACTCAAAGGTCTCGTTCCCGCCTCGCCAATCGGGCCAGCGATGCGCGCAGCGCGGCGTGCGCGTCGAACCGGCGGACGAAATCCGACTCGCGCCGCCCGCCCTTTGCGCGCACGACGGCGGCGAGCGCGCGCCGCTCCGCCGCGCTCCAGGTCTCGAGGCCGGGAAGCACGGCGACCAGCGGCGCCCACCGGCGCCAGGCGAGGCGCGCGCTGGTGGAGAGCCCGCGCCAGCTCCCCGCGCCGAGACGGCGAGCCGCCTCGTCCGCGAGGACGCGCTCGCCGCGCTCGCGACCCGAGCCGAAGCGCTCGGCGAGGTGCGCGCTCGCCGCCAACCCGACGGCGCCGAGCGGGAAGGCGCCGATCACGTCGTCGCGCGGACGGCCGCGCTCGAGGAACACGTTGTGCTCCGCCAGGCGCTTCAGCGTCGCGCGGCTCGAGCGGTGCCGAGGATCGCGGCGCAGGCGCTCGAGCTCGCGCTCCATCAGTCGCAACGCGCTCGCGTCGCGCGGGCGCAATCCGAGCTTCTGGTAGAACCACCATGCTCCCGAGCGCAGGCCCTCCTCGTTCCCGTGGCCGAGCTGATAGGGGTAGACGGTGAACACCTCGGAGCCGAAGAGCGCACGGGTCGTCGCGAGCACGCGGCCGTAGATCCAGGCCGCCTCGCCTCCGCGCCAGGTGTCGAAGACGTTGTAGGCGATCTCGGACGAGCGGTTGAGCGCGCTGGTGAGCACGTAGCCGATCGGGACGCCGTTCTTCAGCGTCAGGAAGCCGTAGACGGCCTCGAGCAGGAGCCGCCGCTCGGGCACGAGGCCGATGCAGGCGAAGACCAGGCCTTCGCCGCAGTCGGCGAGCCGCACGTCGCGCGGGTCGCCGTAGGCGAAGGCGTCGAGGTCCCGCGCGCGCGCGACCATCGCCTCGCGGGCGAGGTCGATTACGCGCCGGCCCTCGGCAGGCGAGACGGGGCGGATCGAGCGCGGCGGGCGGCGCAGCTCGCGCCGGAGATCGGGACGCTCGCGCCGCAGCGGACGGCGCCGGAAGTGCACCGGACGACCGGGGAGCTTCGCGCGCGTGCGCGAGGGCGTGTCCGGGCCAGGGGCGAGCCGCAGGGTGGGCGCCAGGTCGTGCCAAAGGTGCTCGCGCACGGGCTCGGAGGCCTCGAGCGCCTCGACGCGGCGTACCAGGAAGGCGGCGTCGGTCTCGTCAGGGCCTTTCAGCCGTTGGATCCAGCGCCGCGGGCTCATGGCGACCTCGTCGAGCGCGGGCGTCTCGGACCAGGTGACCAGCAGCGGGAGCAGCTCCTCGAGCCGCTGCTTCTCGTCGAAGGAGGGCCAGTCGATCGTCAGGCGCTCACCCCAGCGCCGCGCGAGCCACGCGGCGGTCGGCGCGAAGAAGGGAAAGAAGGTCTCGGTGCCGGCGATGCCGCTGTCCTCGAGGTGCGCGCGGTGGCGGCGCAAGTCGGTGCGGGCCGCGAATCGCTCGAGCAGGCGCTCGACGGCCGCGAGCACGCGCGCGTCGTCGGGGTAGGCGCGCAGGAAGCACGCGGCTTCGTGCAAGCGGGAGACTGCGCGCACGCTCGAGAGCTGGGCGACCTCGAGGCCCCGGAGGAGGGCGATCTTGCGCGCCGCCACGCCGTGGCCGAACTCGGCGCGGAGCTGCTCGAGCTCTTCGAGCAAGGCTGACGGTGAGGGCAAGGCGCGCGGGGCGGGTTCGGGCCGGGCTCCGGCGATACGGTAGCCGCAGGCGCGGCAAGGTGCATGTGCTTGGGCGTCCAGCCGCCGTCCGCGCGCGCCAGAATCCGGAGCAGCCCAGACCTGCCCACCCAGGCACACGCCCGACGCCCGAGACCAAGGCTCGACCCTCACAGGGCGGCGGATTTCTCCCTAGAATCGCTGCCCCTCCGCCCCGCTCGGGCGGCATGCCCCCCGCAATGCCTTCGTCCCACGCTGCCCCGCTCTCGATCGGCATGATCGGGGCGGGCTTCAACACGCGCTTCCACATCCAGTCGCTGGCCAGCGTGCGCGACGCGGTCGCGGGCGGGATCGCGGGGCGCAGCGTCGAGAACGCGCGGTCGGCGGCCGCGCTGGCGCGCGAGCTGGGCGTGGGCGAGCCGCGCGTCTTCGAGAGCGTCGACGAGATGGCCGCCTCGCCCGCCATCGACGCCCTGTGGATCAACGCGCCCAACGACGTGCGCATCGAGGTGCTCGAGAGGATCGCGCGCGGGGCGGCCCGGCGCACGCGGCCGCTGCTCGGGATCGCCTGCGAGAAGCCGCTGGCGCGCAACCTGGGCGAGGCGCAGCGCGCGCTCGCGATCGCGCGCAAGATCGGCGCGCCCACGGGGTACCTCGAGAACCAGGTGTTCGCGCCGGCGGTCGCGCGCGGCAAGGAGATCCTGTGGCGGCGAGCGGTTCCGCTGACCGGGCGGCCGTACCTGGCGCGCGCGGCGGAGGAGCACTCGGGGCCGCACAAGCCCTGGTTCTGGAGCGGCCGGCGCCAGGGCGGGGGCGTGCTCAACGACATGATGTGCCATTCGGTCGAGACCGCGCGCTTCCTCCTGACGGCGCCAGGCGCGCCGCGCGCCAGCCTGAAGCCGGTCGCGGCGAGCGCGCAGATCGCCTCGCTCAAGTGGACCCGGCCCGAGTACGCCGCGCGCCTCTTGGAATCGACCGGCGGCGAGATCGACTACGCCCGCGAGCCGGCCGAGGACTACGCCAGCGCGACGATCGCCTACGAGGACGAGGAGGGCCGGCGCGTCATCACCGAGATGACCAGCTCCTGGGCCTACGTCGGCCCCGGCCTGCGGCACACGATCGAGCTCCTGGGCCCGGAGTACTCGATGCACCTCGACACGCTCGAGACTGGCCTGAGGATCTTCCTCTCGCGCCGCGTGCGCGGCCCCGAGGGCGAGGACCTGGTCGAGAAGCAGAACGCCGAGCAGGGCCTGATGCCGGTCGTGCCCGAGGAGGCCGCGCACTACGGCTACGCCGCGGAGAACCGCCACATGGTGCGCGCCTTCCGCGAGGGCCGGCCGGCGCTGCTCTCCTTCGACGACGGCGTCGAGGTCGTGCGCCTCCTGATGGCCTGCTACCTCTCCGCCGAGACCGGCGCCGTCGTGGACCCGCTCTCGCCCCAGATCGAAGACTACGTCCCGGCCGTGGGCCGGGGCGAGTGGAAGCCCTGAACCGTCATCGCCCGAGGACGCCATGCAACGACCGAATCCCGAGCCCACCCCCATCCCCTCGCGCCGCGACGTCATCGCCGGCGCGGCGGCCGTCGCCGGCCTGATCACGGCCGCCTGCGCCTCGGACCGCTCGATCGCCTCCCTCGGCCCGCTCGGGCGCGGCCAGCCCCACAAGCCGATCGCACCCCACGAGACGATCCGGATCGGCGTCATCGGCACCGGCGGCATGGGCACCGGCCACTGCGAAGCGATCGCCGGCCTGGCCAAGGCCGGAAAGGAGAAGGTGCAGATCGCCGCCGTGAGCGACGTCTGCAAGCCGCGCCTCGAGGCCGCGCGCAAGCTCTGCGCAGAGAAGCAGGCGATCGCCGTGGACGGCTACCGGAGCTACCACGACCTGCTCTCGCGCGACGACCTGCACGGCGTCCTGATCGCGTCGCCCGAGCACTGGCACGCGCAGATGGCGATCGACGCGATGCAGGCCGGCAAGGACGTCTACGTCGAGAAGCCGATGACCTTGCGCATGGACGACGCCCTGCGCCTGCGCCGGGTCGCGATGGCGAGCGACAAGGTGCTCCAGGTGGGCACGCAGTTCCTGACCCACAGGAAGTACCACGAGGCGCGCAAGCTGATCGAGGCGGACGAGATCGGCCAGCCGACGATGATCCAGACCAGCTACTGCCGCAACTCGAAGGAGGGCGAGTGGTTGTACGGGATCGACCCGGAGGTGGAGCCCGGCGAGATGCTCGACTGGGAGGGCTGGTGCGGCCCGCTCGGCCCGCAGCGCTGGGACACGGAGGTCTACCACCGCTGGCGGCGCTACCGGAGCTACTCGACCGGGATCATCGGCGACCTCCTGGTGCACGTGATGACGCCGCTGGTCTTCGCCCTCGACTGCGGATGGCCCGTGCGCGTGCTCGCCACCGGCGCCCACTACGCCGATCCCGCCATGGAGAACCACGACCAGGTCAACCTGACGGTGCAGTTCGAGCGCCCCTGCACGCTGCTCGTCGCCGGCTCGACCTGCAACGAGCTGGGCCTGGAGACCCTCATCCGGGGACACCGGGCGAACCTCTACCTGGGCAGCAAGGACTGCGTGCTGAAGCCCGAGCGCGTCTTCGCCGAGGAGATCGACGAGAAGAAGGTCGAGTGCCCGAGCCTCTCCGACCAGGACGAGCACCGCCTGGACTGGCTCGCCTGCATGCGCACGCGCGCCAAGCCTCTGGGCGACGTCGACCTGGCCGCGCGCATCATGGTGATCGTGGATCTCGCGACGCGCTCGATCTGGGAGGGCCGCGCGATGACCTTCGACCCCCTGGCGCTCCGCGCCAGCCCCGCGTAGCGCGCCGCCGCTCGAGATGTCCCTGCGACTGGCCACGGCCTGCATGGGAACCCGCTTCGAGCTGGTCCTCGTGCCCAGCCCGCAGCTCGACGGCGCGCGCCTGCGTGCCGCGGGCGAGGCTGCGCTCGCACGGATCGAGGAGTGCGATGCGCGCTACAGCGCGTTCCGCTCCGACAGCCTGGTCGCGCGGGTCCATCGCACCGAGCGGCCCGTGCGGCTCGACGAGGAGAGCTACGAGCTGCTCGAGGCCGCGCTCGAGCTGCAGCGCGCCTCGCGCGGCGCCTTCGACGCGGCGTTGGGGCACGCGATGCTTGCCTGGGGCCTGCGCGGCAAAACCCCGGACGTTCACCCTTGCGGCGCGCACGCTCCGGGCGAGGGCTTCGCGCTCGACCCGCTCGAGCGGACGGTGCGGCTCGCGCCCGGCCGCGCGATCGACCTCGGCGCGATCGCCAAGGGCCACGCGCTCGACCTCGCGATGGCGGCGCTCGCCGAGTGCGGCGTCGAGTGCGCGCTCCTGCACGGCGGCACCAGCTCGGTCGCCGCGCTGGGGAATCCACCGCTCGCGGAGGGCTGGAGCGTCGCGATCGAGGGCGGACGCGGCGAGCGGCCGCGCGCCTTGCTGCGCGACGCGGCGCTCTCGGTCTCGGCGGGCCGCGGGCGCACCGCCGCAGGCCCGGGCG
>DATKBQ010000021.1:0-12845 GCA_035546375.1 Planctomycetota bacterium
GGCGCACGGCCTCGCCGGCGGCGATGACCAGCGGCGCGGGCCGGCCGGGCGAGCGCCGCTCGCGCTCCCACGCGAGCGCGGGCGCGAGCGCTCCGCCCGACCAGCACCCGAGCCTGTCGACGGCCGCCGAGGAGCCGCGCCATGTCGACCGGTGCAGCTCCGCGCCCCGGCGCGAGAGCGCGATGCGCCAGACGCGCGGGCGCGAGGCTCCGGCGCTCTCCTGCGGCCGCGCTCGCGAGGGTCGCAGGCTCGCTCTCGTCTCGACGCCCTTGGGGTCCATGGTCCGTGGCTTGCGCCGCCGGGGAGTCGGGCCTAGGGTGGCCAAGCTCGGGCGGATTGCCGGTCCATTGTGGACCCTGCGCGCGGCGCGTGGCGAACCGGGCGCCCGGCGGCGCCGCTCGGAGAGTCGCGCGGCCCCTGAAGATCCTCCTGCGCTCGACGTACCGCACGGAATCCCCTTGATCGGCTCCATCCAGATCGGCCGCGTGCTCGGCATCAAGATCCGGGTCCACTGGCTCTTCCTCGCCCTGATCCTGTTCCTGGTCGGGACGAGCTGCCGTGGCGCCGTCAACGCCGGTCAGCCGGCGCTGCCCGCGGTCCTGGCGACGACCCTCTGGCTCGGGGTCCTCTTCGGCGCGGTGTTCCTCCATGAGCTGGGCCACAGCCTGGTGGCGCGCCGCTTCGGGATCCGCGTGCTCGACATCACCTTCTGGCCGCTGGGCGGGATGGCGCGCATGAGCGAGATCCCCGAGGACTCGCGCGTGGAGGGGCTGATCGCGATCGCGGGACCGATGGTGAACTTCGCCCTGGCCGCCTTGGCGGCGCCGCTGTGGCTGTGGACCCACCTGAGCCCGCCCGAGCCCGGGAGCTGGATGCACGCCGTCGGGATGCTGAGCTGGACGTTCCTCCTGATCAACCTGGTGCTCGGGGGGTTCAACCTGATCCCGGCCTTCCCGATGGACGGTGGGCGCGTGCTGCGAGCGCTGCTCGGCCGCGGCGGCGACTGGGTCGGCGCGACCGAGAAGGCCGTGCGCGTCGGCCGCGTGTTCGCCGTGCTGATGGTGGTCGCGGGGCTCCTCTACATGGACAGCGGCCTGATCTTCCTGCCGCTGATCGCGATCTTCATCTGGTACGCCGGCGCGCGCGAGCTGTGGGCCGTGCGCATGCGCCACGCCCCGCCCGCCTTCGGCGCCTTCGCCGGCCAGGCCGCGCGCGCCTTCCAGGCCTGGTCGCAGGCCTTCGGCTCCGCCCCCGGCTACGGCGCGTCGATGGGCGATGCGGAGCGTGAGCCGCCGGCGGGGCCGCCCAGCGCCTCCGACTCGACCTCGGCGCGCAGCCTTCCGCGCCGGGGGCTGAGCGACGAGGAGATCGAGCGCCTCGAGCGCTATCGGGGCCGACTGCGCGGCTTCGGGCCGTCGGACGGCTGAGCGCGGGGGATCGCCTGCCCGCGGAAGAAGGCATTGGTGACCAGCGAACCGGCGCTGTAGAAGCCGCACGACATCAGCGCAAAGAACGCCGCGAGGAAGAAAGCGTCGTGCACGGCTGGCTCGTTCGCCGCAAGGTGGTCCACCGTCGCGTGGTAGTGCCACCTGACGAAGCCGGAATCCAAGATGGCCGCGATCAGGAAGGCCCACCACCGATCGAGCCCCATCGCGACCGTGACGGCGATCGGCGCGGCACAGAGGATGCTCATGCACACGAGAGCGTATTGCGAGAATGGGCCATCCACTCCGTCGAGCGCGTCGCGTAGTCGGAAGCTTCGCAGCGTCACGTGCTCCTGGATGAGGTAAACCACCATACCGGCGTGAGCGATCGCCGTCGCGCGCCGCAGTTGGACGGGTGCTGCTGACATCTCACGGGCTCATCATTCGGCCACGAACCCGAGCCTGACAACGCGCGCGCCATCGTCGATCTCGATGTCATCCGTGCCGTTGCCATCGAGGTCGCCCAGCCAGCAGGCGTGCGTGAAGGGCGTGGGCACGGCGTGGGCGAGCAGAGGCGTTCCATCGCGGCCCGAACGCACGAAGACCATCCCGGAGGTCGCCGCCCGAAACAGCGGCTCCATGTGGAAGTACTCGACATCGAGGGAATCGTCGGCGCCGTCTCCGTCGAAATCGCCGGTCCCGACCAGGCACTCGAGATGGGCGCCGTCCCTTTTCGGATCGGCTCTCGAGATCTCGCGCACGCCTTCGTGTCTCTCGGGCGAGGGGTAGGCGCGAAGGATGTCACTGCCGTTTCGCAAGAGCGCACACGCGACGATCCATGCGAAAGCGACCGAGATGGTTGTTCCCAACCCCCAGCCGATGCGCAAGAGCGCGTGTCTCAAAGGCATTACGCCATGCACGCCCATGCAGCCAGCCTAAGCGAGCGGTGACGAGGCAGCCAGGGCGGGAAGCTCCGCTGCGTTCGAAAGCCTCCGACCTCACGCCCGCCCCTCGCGCGCCTCGCGCAGGAAGAGGTACAGCTCGCGCAGCACGGTGCGCGCGTCCTTGAAGTCGCCCAGCTCGAGCCGCTGCGCGTAGTGCCGCGCCGTCGCGACGAACAGCCTGCGCCGCTCCTCGAGCGTCAGCTCCGGGCGCGTCCAGAGCTCGCGCAAGAGCTCCAGGTCCTCCGCCGACAGCCGCGCCGCGAGGCCGGGCTCTAGCCTGAGCGTGCGGTCCTCGAGCGCCGACCAGCGCTCGCCGGGAAACGGCTCGGGCCGCTCTTCGCGCGCGCGCTCGCGCAGGACCAGCGTGCCGGCGGCGAGGTCCCCCAGGCGCTGGCGGCGCTCGCTGAGCGTGATCACCAGGATCCCGACCGACACGGGCACGAGCAGCAAGACGTCCACCGGCCACAGGGCGAAGCGCAGGAAATGTTGCATCAGGCTCGCCGGGTACCCGTCGGCGGAGGCCACGCGCAGGCCGAGCGCGCGCTTGCCCGGCGTCTGGCCGTCGCGCAGCGCGTGGAAGACGAGCTGGTAGAGGGCCAGGCTGAGCGGCAGCCCGCCGATCAGGATCCCCCACATCAAGTTCGAGAGCCCCGAGCGGTCGATCGCCGCGACCAGCATCACGATCAGCGCCGCCGCTACGTACAGCGAGCCGAAGAGCAGCGCGTCGAGCAGCGCGGCGCAGAAGCGGCTCCCCGCGCCCGCGATCTCCAGCCGCAGCCGGATCCCTTCCGGGGTGGCGATCGTCAGGGTCGGCATCGGCTCGATTCTAGCTAGCGACGTCCGGCAGCCAGCCCGCGGGCATGGCGGGGAGCTCGACGTGGATCGCCGACGCAACACGGTCAGAGGCCCTCGCGAGGCGCCATCCAACGCGCCGGCTATCCTCGGCGCCGTGGAGCGCGACGATTCGGCGGGAGATCGCGAAGAGAGCGCCGCCCTCGAGCGCCTGGCGAGCCTCGTCGGCAGCGCCCGCTCGGGCAGGCTCGCGCAGCTACCGGCCCGGGAGCTGCGCCAGCTCCCGCGGCTCTACCGCCACGCGTCCTCGGAGCTGGCGCGCCTGGAGACGCAGGGCGCGGCGCCCGCACGGACCGCGGAGCTGCGCCGGCTGCTCGCGCGCGCCCACGGCGTGCTCTTTCGCGACCTGAGCCCCGCCCGCGGCGGACCGCTGGCGCGGGCGGCGAGCTTCCTCCTGAGCGAGTCGCCGCGGGCGATCCGCGCGGAGTGGCGACTGATCGCGGGCCTCTTCGGGCTCTTCTACATCCTGGCTGCCGTCGCCTTCGCCGCCGTGCGCGCCGATCTCGAGCTGGCCTTCTCGCTGAGCTCCGGCGAGATGGTGAACCAGGAGATCGCGCAGCTCCGCGCCACGGAAGACGGCCAGCCCTTCGCCGGCAACTTCACGTTCGGCCTCGGCGAGTCGCCGAAGGTCGCGGGCTGGATCTTCGCCCACAACATCTTCGTGTCGCTGCTCTTCTTCGGATCGGGGCTCCTACCGCCGCTGTTCCTGCTCGTCCTGGCCTCGAACGCGCTGATGGTCGGCACCTACACCGGCGTCGCCGCGCACTGGGGGCAGGCCGGCGCGATCTCGTCGATCCTATGGTGCCACGGCGTGATCGAGCTGCAGATGATCGTGCTCGCCGGCGCCGCCGGCCTCGTGCTAGTACGCGCGTGGATCGCTCCCGGGCCCTGGACGCGCCGCCACGCGATGGTGCTGGAGAGCCGCCGAGCGTGGGCGCTGTTCGCTCCGGTGCTGCCGTTCCTGGTGCTCGCCGGTCTCATCGAGGGCTACGTCAGCCCCCACGCTCCGCCCGCAGCGCGCGCGGCGACGGCGTTGGCGAGCGCGCTCGTCCTGGTCGCCTGGGCGACCCTCGGCGGCCGCGCTCAGCGGCCCAGGCTCGCGCCGGAGAACACGTAGACGCGCGAGTTCTCCGCGCCCGGAGGCGATCCGCCGGGCGCTCCGACCGCGACGTCGGCGTAGCTGTCGGCATTCGCGTCGCCGGCGCCGCTGACCGACCAGCCGAAGCCGGCCGCAGGCTCCGGGCCCCAGAGGACCTCGAGCAGCAGGCCTTCCTTGCCGGAGACGACGAAGGCCGCCCCCACCGGCTTGCCCGCCTCGCGCAGCGCGCGCGGCGCACCGACGACGAGGTCGGCGTAGCCGTCGTTGTCGACGTCGCCGGCGCCGCTGATGGAGAACCCGAAGGCCGCGTGCTCCTGCCCCTCGAGGCTCGCCAAGTCCTCCGGGGTCGAGAAGAGGTGCAGCCTCTCGCCGGAGTGGCCCGAGACGACGAGCACCTTGCCGCCACCGCGCGCATCCGGAGCGGCGATGATCACGTCCGCCAAGCCATCGGAATTGACGTCGCCGGCGCCGCGCACCGTCGAGCCTAAGGAGCGCAGATCGCGCCCGCCCACCAGCCTGTGCAGGACCTCGCCGTCGTGCCCGGACGAGACCTCCGCATAGCCGTCGCCGGCAGAGAGGATCTGCGGCGCGCCGACGATCACGTCGGCGAAGATGTCCCCGTTCACGTCCCCCGCGTCGGACACGGAGGTGCCGTACTGATCGCCCGGCCGCTGGCCCGCCAGGGTGCGGATCAGCTCGCCGTTCTTCCCCTTGAAGAGGCTCGCGCTGCCCGACTTGGGCCCGTTCGGCTCGTCGTCCGGCGCGCCGACGATCACGTCCGCCAAGGCATCCTGATCGACGTCGCCCGCGCCCGCGACCGATGCGCCGAAGCGCGTCCCCTTTCGCTTGGGCCGCAACTCCTCGAGCACCTCGCCGGTCTTCCCCGAGAAGATCCACGCCGCGCCGCCGCGCGGGTCGCCCGGATCGCCGACGATCAGGTCGTCGAGCCCGTCGCCGTTGACGTCCCCGGCGCCGTCGACCGCGGAGCCGAACTCCGGGCTCGAGTCGCGCCCCTCGAGCACCAGGAGCACGCTGGCGTTCTTCCCCGAGATCACGCGCGCGCTCCCGTGCGGCTTGCCCTTCTTCGTCCCGAACGGCGCCCCGACGATCAGGTCGCCGAACCCGTCGTCGTTCACGTCACCGGCCGAGCGCACGACGTAGCCGGCGGGCCCGGTCTCCTTCGAGGCCAGCTCGAAGAGCGGCTTCGGCGGCGCCGGCACCTTCTGCGCCGGCTGCTGGACGGCCAGGGCGAGGAGAGCGAGGGGGAGCATGACCTGAAGGATACGTAGGACTTGATGGGATCGTTTCGAGCGTTCCCTTGTCATCCATGGCTCGCCCAGGGACGGCGGCTTCCGACAACGATGCCTTGGTGCCTCCCGGTCATTCGACTCTTCCTCGATTCTCGAGCCATCGTCGGAACGAAGACTGCTTCTCTCCAGAAGCACGGCCAGCCAGCAGCATCCTCTGTCACGGTGACGGCCCGGGCGAGCGCTTGGTTCATAGAAGTGCCGCCGAACGTAGGGTCACGCCACGCCGAGGGGCGCGAATTCCGCGGGTCGAGCTTCTTCCTGCCCGAGCCCCGCGAGCACCTTGTTCAGGATGCGCAGATCGAACCGCGTCGGCGAAGTGATTTCGATTCCGATGGGCCTGCCGTCGGAAGAAAAGTCGACGAGCAGCCCACCGTTGGCTCGCTCGGTCCGGACACTGCTGTCGTCGTCCTGCCGTGGCAGGTAGTAGTAGGCTGCACAGGGGCGGCCTTCGCGGTACGTCACCTCCAGGTACGAGTGTTTCATGGCGGTCACGAAAGCGACTATCTGAAGTCGATACCCTGGCTACCCCCCTACCGCCTCTCCGCTAGCCAAGCCGCCAGCAGCGGCCCCGCGGCCTCGGCCGGCAGCGTGTCGAGCACCCGCGCGCCGGCGCCCGAGAGGCGGCGCAGCGAGGTACGGCGCTCGAGGAGGAGGTCCAAGGCCGCGGCGCGCACGGCGGAGGCGTCGGGGCCCGGCGGGTCGGCGCCGTCGGCGGCGCGGCGCAGGGCGGGGTCGTCGAGGGCGGCGAAGACGACGCGGTGGGCGCGGGCGCCCTGGGCCAGGGCGCGGCGTTGGCGGTCGAGGGAGAGCGGGTCGGCGACGTCGGAGAGGACCACCAGGAGGGCGCGGCGGCGGTGGCGGGTGCCGACCTCGAGCAGCGCGCGGGCGAGGCTCGACTCGCGCTCGGAGGGCTCCAGTGCGAACAGCGCCTCGTGCAGCCGCGCGAGCACGCGCCGGCCTCGGCGCGGCGCGACCCAGGCCCGGACCGCGCTGTCGAAGGCCAAAGCGCCCACGCGGTCCCCCTCCTGCAGCGCGACGGCCGCGAGCTGCAACGCCCCGTCGAGCGCGTGGTCGAGCTTGGTCCAGCCCGCGGTTCCCTCGCCGCCGGCCGTGGTGGCCGCCATGCGCCGGCCGCAGTCGACCAGGAGGATCAGCTCCTGGCCGCGCTCCACCTGGAACTCGCGCACCGTCGGCTTGCCCCGGCGCGCGAAGGCCTTCCAGTCGATCAGGCGGAGGTCGTCGCCGCGCACGTAATCGCGCAGGGACTCGAACTCGGTCATCCCCCCGTGCCGGCGCAGGCTGCGCACGCCGAGGTCGTGCCAGCGCTCGCTCGCCGCCAGCCGCAGGGTACGGCGCAGCCCGGCGAGCAGGGGCTCGATGCGGAGCTCCTGGCTTCCCGCCAGGCGCGATTGGCGCTCGAGCAGGCCGAGCGGCGAGCGCAGCCTCAGGCGCACGTCGCCAAGCGCGTGCACGCCGCGCCTCGAGGCCCGGTACGTGCGCGCGATCGCGACCTCGGAGCCGTCCGCGGGGAGCCATGCGCGATCCGGCCCGCCGGTCGGATCGCCGCTCGCCGGCGCGGCGCTCCCGGGCTCGCCGGGCAGGCTGCGCGCGCGCACCTCGAACGAGGTGGGGAACTCCTCGCGCACCTCGAGCGCGAGCCCGGCCGCGGGCCCGGGCCGCACGCGCAGGACGCGCTGGAACTCCGCGCCGAGCCCGGCGCGCGCCGGAAGGTGCCGCTCGAGGGCGACCGACTTCGGGCTCGGCGTCCGCGCCAGGTCGGAGGCCACCGCGCCGGCGAGCAGGAGGTCGAGCGCGAGCACCGCCGCCCTCAGCTCCGGCGCGAGGATCGCCGCGAGCGAGAGGGCGAGCACCACCGCAAGGGCTCCGCCCAGACGCGCCGTCGGGATCAGCGCGGCACCTCCACCGAGTCGAGCAGCCGCGCGAGCACCGATTCCGCGCTCCCGCCCTCGATCTCCTCCGCCGGGTCGAGCAGCACGCGGTGGCGCAAGGCCGGCGCCGCCAGCACCTTGACGTCGTCCGGCGTCACGTAATCGCGACCGTGCAGCGCCGCGCGCGCCTTCGCCGCGCGCAGGAGCGCGACGCCGGCGCGCGGGCTCGCGCCGAGGACCAGCGAGGCGCTGCTGCGCGTCGCTCGCAGGATGCGCACGACGTAGCCGCAGAGGTCTTCACGCACGCGCACCGCGGCCGCGCGCCGGCACAGCTCGAGCACCTCTTCCGGCGAGCTCACCGCCGACACGCCCAGCTCGCCGGGGGTGGCGTCCGGCGGCCGCGGATGGGCCTCGGCCAGGATCCGCTGCTCCACCTCGGCGCTCGGGTAGCGCACGATCACCTTCAAGAGGAAGCGGTCGAGCTGCGCCTCCGGCAGCGGGTACGTGCCCTCGTGCTCGATCGGGTTCAAGGTCGCGAAGGCCGCGAAGGGCCGCGGCAGCTCGTGGCGCCGCCCGTCCACCGTCACCGCGCGCTCCTGCAGCGCCTCGAGCAGCGCCGACTGGGTCTTCGCCGGCGCGCGGTTGATCTCGTCGCACAGGAGGAGCTGCGCGAAGACCGGCCCCGGCTGGAAGCGGAACGAGCCCTCGCCCGGGTGGAACACGCTGGTGCCGATGATGTCCGCCGGCATCAGGTCCGGCGTGAACTGCACGCGCGCGTACGCTCCCCCGATCGCCGCCGCGAGCGCGCGCACGAGCAGCGTCTTGGCGACCCCCGGCGGCCCCTCGATCAGGACGTGGCCGCCGGCGAGCAGCGCGGCGAGGCAGAGCTCCAGCTCCTCCTCGAGGCCGACCACGGCGCGCGCGACCTCGGCGGCGACGCGCTGGGCGAAGGCGGGGATCTCCTGGGTGTCGGCTTCGCGCGCGACGCCCGAGCCGGCGGGCTCGGGCGCCACGGGCGGACCGCGCGATTCCGTCGTCTCGCTCATCGCGCCTCCAAGGCATGCCTGCGCGGCGTCGTCCTGCGGGAGCGCGGCTCTGCGAGGCCCGCCTCCGCCTCGAGCGTGCGCAGGTCGCGGTCGAGCGCGGCGAGCTCGGCGAGATCGGCGACCGGACGCTCCAGCAGCGCCTCGTGCCAGCGCTCGGCGGCCTCCGGCACGCCGCAGGTCGCCGCGAGGCGCCGCACGCGCGCCGCCGCGTCCCCACCCGGCGCGAGCTCGCCGGCGCTTCCCACCAGCCGCCGCGAAAGCCGCTCGAGCGTCCCTTCGCGCAGCATCTTCGCCAGCGCCGCGGCCTTCTTGGCGCGCGCGAGGAGCGCGGCCTGGCTCTGCGCGCGCACCAGGGGCGAGAGCTGCTCCAGCGGCTCCGGATCGCGCGGGAACTCGCGCACCCAGGCCGTGCGCCAGACCAGCAGCGCGAGCAACGCGAGCGCGTGCAGCGTGAACGGCAGCGCGCGCGGACCCAGCGCGATCGCGATCGGCGAGCCGCTCGCGAGGCGGCCGAGCGCACCCTCGTCGAAGAGCACGCGGCTCCCGCGACCCTCGCCCGCGAAGCGCTCGACGAGGCGCACGAAGAGGACGGCGGAGTCGCGCTCGCCGAGCCGCGCGTTGTCGAGGAAGCGCTGGTCCGCGAGCACTGCGATCCGCCCGCGGCCCAGCGGCAGCTCGAGGGCGAGGAGCTCGCCCCGCGGGCCGCGCAGGAGCGGCTCGAACGGCCGCTGGAAGCTCGCCGGATCGCCGATCGCGCTCTCTCCCCACGAGAGGTCGAAGCGCTCGCCGGCCAAGTGCACCTCGGCGATCGGCTGCGCGAGCGGGCGCAGCTCGAGCTCGGCGAACGCATCGGTCCCGAGCTCGCGCACGAGGAAGTCGCGCTCGGCCTCGCCGGCGGAGAGCAGCAGCGTCCCGCCCTGCTCGACGAAGCCGCGGTAGTGGCGCAGCGCGCCGGGGCCGGCCTCGCGGGCGGCCTCGAGCGGGTCGATCTCCCCCCGTGGAACCGCTTCGCCGCCCGCGCGCTCGCCCGGGGCCCGCGCGAGCCAGACCAGATGCGGCCCGCCCGGCAGGAGGCCCGGGCGCAGCCGCCAGGCCTCGGCGCCGAAGCCCAGCTCGCGCAGGAGCAGCAGCGCTGCGCGGCGCCCGGACGGCTCCGAGGAGGCGACGCTGCCGCTCTCCTTCCAAGGCTCCGGCGCGAGGAGCGGCGCGAGGATCGCAGTGGCCACGACGAGCACGGCGAGCGCAACGGACGCGCCCCGGCCCAAGCTGCGCCCTCTCACGCCCGAGCTCCGAGCAGCTGGCGCGAGAGGCGCTCGATAGCCTCGACGTCCTCCTCGCTCGCCGGAGCGCCGCCGAAGCCCTTGCGGTCCAGCTCCTCCACCAGCGGCGCGAGCAGCGCCGCGACGGGCTCGCTCGGCCGGCCGCGCGCGAAGAGCTCGCGGTTCGTCCAAGCGTCGCGGTACTCCAGGTCGCCGCGCGTGCCGAGGGCGATGACCAGCGCGGCGAAGTGGAGCCTCAGCGCGAGCACGAGATCGCCCGCCGCCCGCGCGGCCTGCGCGCGCGCGCGCAGCTCGTCTATGCGCCGCTGCACGTCCCCCTGCAAGTCCCCCTGCACGTCCAACGGCGAGCCGCGCGCTCCCGCAGCGCCATGCGCCCGGCGACCGAGCGACGCGTCGGCCAAGAGCCGAGCCAGGAGCCACCCCACCAAGAGCGCGCCGATCCCCGCGAGCACCCAGAGCGCGACCCAGCCCGCCTCCGCGGCGCGCGGGAAGCCGATCGCGGCCATCAGGTCGCGAAGGAAGCGCTGGAGCCAGCTCTCCTCCTGCGGGCGGAACTCGGCCCGCGAGAGGATCTCCGCGGCGCTCTCGCGAATGCGTTCCGCGGCGATCTGCAGGAGAGGCTCCCTCACGGGCGGGCCTCCACCGGCGCGGGTCGCGCGCGCTCGCGCAGCCGCTCCAGGCGCATCCAGAGGTCGAAGCCCTCCCGGCGCACACGGCAGTCGATGTAGAAGAGCGTCAAGGTGACGGCGGCGAAGGCGGTGGCGACGCCGGTGACCAGCGCGCGCAGCAGCACGACCAGGATCTCGTAGACGAGGGGCGCGAGCCCGGAGTGCTCCAGGGTCCACCGGTCCACGTCCTCCAGGTCGAGCCCGCCGCTGACCGCCGAGAGCGGCAGCGCGAGCGCGAACTGGGTCAGCATCAAGGCGATCCAACGGCCGAAGCTCCCGCGCACCAGCCGCGAGCTGCGCCCGAGTGCTTGGATCGGCCCGAGCCGCTCGAGGACCAGGGCGGCCGGAGCGACCATGAGGAGCCAGCTCAAGAGGATGCCGGGGACGAGGCAGGCGAGCATGCCGGCGGCGATCGCCACGTTCGCGAGCAGGCTGGCCAGGATCAGCGCGGGCGCGCGGCGCAGGGCGAGCCCGAGGGATGTCCGCGCGCCGACCCGGTGGCCCTGCATGTGCCCGTAGACGACGACGGTGACCAGCGCGACGGTCAGGCTCTGCACGAGCAGCGGGAGCAGGACCGCGGGCGGGAGGATGAGCAGGGTCTCGTCCCGCGCGCTCGCGGCCCGCAAGCGCCGCGCGGCGAGGAAGGCCGGGATCCAGAGCGAGGTCGAGAGCAGGACGCAGGTCACGAAGCGGGCGCGCAGGACGTCGAGGGCGGTGTCGAGGAGCTCGCCGACGTCGCGGGCGTGGAGGGGGGGGAGCTCGCGTTCGACCCTGGCGACGCGCCGGGCCTGCCGGTCGCCAGAACCGCGCTCGCCGGCGGGCTGGAGGCTCTGGGTCGTCGCCGCGTCCGAGGCCATGGGCGGGGATCTTACGGCGATAGGGTGCCGATGAGCGAAGAGAAGCAATCGCCGTGCATGACGCGCGTGCGTCGTCCGGAGTCCGGCCGCACGCCGGAATGGAAGCCCGGACCACAGTGCTCATTGCGCCCTTCGGGCGCGAACCTCTGCTTTTTTGACTCCGCGGTAGGTTCGGCGCTCGAGCGGCCGAACCGGACGCGGAGCGTCCTCGCGGCCTTCTGCGGCCGCGAAAGCGCCCGAAGGGCGCCCCCTAGGGCGTGCCGAGTTTGCTTACAGGTTCCCCAGCCGGATCGCGCCGGTCGGGCAGTTGCGCGCGCAGGCGTGGTCGCGCGTGCACTCGTAGTTCGAGAGCTTGCGCACGGTGGCTTTTTCGCCGCGGGCCCAGAAGGCGTCGGTCTCGCAGATGGCCTCGCACAGGCCGCAGCCGATGCACGCGGCGGGGTCGATGCGCACGCTGACGAAGTCGCGCGGGGTTACCGGGCAGGAGAGGCCGGGGACGACCTCGGTGCTCACCAGGTCGCGCGTCGCGGAGTGCGAGGTGAGCACCTTGAGGGCCTCCTCCTCGCCGCGGCGCATGACCTCGGCCACGTCCTGGAAGTCGAAGCGCGCGAGGTGGCCCACCTTGGGCTGGATCAGCGCCGTGCGGTAGTCCACCTGCATGTGCAGCGCCTGCTCGACGATCACCTCCTGGGCGATCTCGAAGGCGCGGTACATCGTGCTGGCGACGCGGTTCTTGTAGTTCGGAGCCTTGAACGTCGCCTTGACCGACAGGTCGACCGCGATCACCAGGTCCGGCCGCAGCGTGCGCGCGAAGCGCAGCGGCAGCGCGTCGACGATCCCGCCGTCCATGTAGCTGTAGCTGCCGCGCTCGTGGGGCTCGAAGATGCCGGGCAGGGCGCAGGAGGAGTAGATCGCGTCGACCAGCGGGATGTCGTCGAAGCCGGGGCTGCCCCAGAAGACCGAGCCGCCGGTCTCCAGGCGCACGGCGTTGCAGAAGAACGGCACGAGCATGTCGCCGAAGCCGCGCTCGGGCAGGATCGACGCCAGCCGCTCCTTGAAGTGGTCGCCGCGGTACATGCTCGGCGCGAACGTGCCCTTGAGCAGGAACTTCACCATGTTCAGGCGGAAGTAGTCCTCCTTCTGCACGTCGTTCAGGATCGACTCCATCCGCTCGAGCGGGAACCCGCCGGCGGCCATGGCGCCCACCAGCGCCCCGATGCTGGTGCCGACGATCGCGTCGTACTCCAGGCCGAGCGTGGCCATCGCCTTGAGCACGCCCACGTGGGCCATCCCGCGCATGCCGCCGCCGCCCAGGACGAGCACCGTGCGCGGGCGGCGGACCGGATTCGACGCGGCCTTCGGCCGGCTCGGGAGGGGATCGTTCACGGTGCGGGGGAGGGAAAGCTCGGCCGGGGCGGGGTCTCCCCATGGACCGACCTGCGCGCCTCCTCCATCGGCCCGCGGCGCGGGCCGCCT
>DATKBQ010000022.1:0-2597 GCA_035546375.1 Planctomycetota bacterium
TGTGCTCCCCGATTTCCCATGCGATGGGCAGGCTCTCGGCGGTGACGCTCAGCACCTCGTCCCAGAGTCCAAGGTAAAAGTACGCCTCCCCTTCCATGACACGCCACGCCTTGAGACGCGCGTCGCCTTGCTCATCGGCGATCGTGCGAAAACGGTGCGCGTACGCCAGCGACTCATCCATGTGTCCGGCCCGCGCGGCCCAGCATCGCCCGACTGCGGTGATCGTCAACGCCTGCTGAAATGTCTCGCCCGTAGCTCCGTACGTCTCGATCAGATGTCCCGTGTGTCCCAGCGCCTCGGCGTAGCGACCGACCTGGCCGAGAAAGGTGAGGTACCGGAACAGCGCGAAGGCTTCGGCTCCGTGGTGCCCGATGCGCCGCGCGCGCTCGATTGCACGCAGCAACAGGCCCTCGTCCCGCTGCATGAGCCCCTGGAACCCCTCGACCCGGGCGAGTCTGGCCTCGTCGCCGGCTTCGCCGGCGATCCGCCCGGCTTCGATCAGGTGCCGGACACCTTCCGGAAGCCGCTCCCCAGCACCGGCCCATCCGGGCAGAGCGATCAGCTCGAGCACCACGTCGACGTAGGTCGAGCTCCGTGCGTCCGTGGTGGGGAGACGGGCCAGCAGCTCCAGCGCCTGCCAGTGCAGGGCAACGGCCTCCGGCCGCGCATAGAGCGCGCGGGTGCGCGCCGCTGCCCGCAGCGTGTGGTGCAGCGCCTGCGCCCACTCCGCGGCCTCGCGCCAGTGATGGGCCAGCACCGCGGCGTGCTCGTCGTTCAGCTCGCCCAGCGTCCTCTCGAGGTGGCGGGCGGCGGTGGCGTGCAGGCCCTTGCGCCGCTCCACCAGGATGCTCGCGTACGCGGCGTCCTGGACGAGCGCGTGCTTGAACATGTAGCGCCGCTCCGGATCGCGGCCGCTCTCGCGGATCAGATCCGCGCGGAGCAGCTGCGCGAGCGCGCGCTCGAGATCGTCGTCGCCCTCGCTCAGCGCCTGGAGCGCCCGGTGCGTGAAGAAGCGGCCGACCACCGCGGCTCGCTGTATCGCCCGCTTGGCCTCCGCAGGCAGCCCGTCGATACGGGCCGCGAGCACCCCGCGCAGCGTGCCGGGAATGGCCCAGCGGTCGACATCGCCGGTGGCGACCCACGTGTCCCCCTCACGCCGGAGGACGCCTTGCTCCGCGAGCCCCCGGATGATCTCCTCGAGGAAGAGCGGGTTGCCCCCTGCGCGCTCGATCACCTGCGCTCGCAGGCTCTCCTGCAGATCGGAGACGCGGAGCAGGTTCTCGGCCAGTTGCCGGCTGGCCTCCGGCACGAGAGCGGCGGCGCGTATCTCGGTGAGCCGGTGGGGATAGTTGCGCTCGGCGTGGAAGCGGAACGTCCACGCCTCGCCGGCTGTCTCGGGCCGGCACGTGACCAGCAGCATCAGGGGCAGCCGATCGGTCAGCTCCATGACGATGGTGAGTAGCTCGACGGAGGCAGCGTCCGCCCAGTGGATGTCCTCCACGGCGAGGACGACCGGGCCGCGCTGCGTGAGCCCCTCCAGGACCGCCCGCATCGCGACGATGATGCCGGCCTGCAGGGCGCGGGGATCGAGAGCGCGGGTACCGGACCCGCCGAGGTCGACGCCGAGCAGGTGGGCCAGCGCTATCTGGTGCTGCTCGGCCTGCGTACCGGCCAAGCCGCGAAGCGCGGCGCGCAGCTTCGTCCGGGCGATCGGCTGGGGATCGACGGCGCCCACCCCGAGCGCGCTGCGGAGCACCTCGATCAGGGGCGCGTAGCTTGTGCTCTGCGTGAACGACTGGCACCGCCCATCGATCCAGCGCACGCCTTCGGGCAGGGTCTCTCGGATCTCGATCTTGAGCCTGGACTTGCCGATGCCGGGCTCGCCCACGATCGCCACCACCTGCCCACGCCCCTGTCGCAGGTCGTCGATGCACCCGCGCAGGGTGCGCATCTCTGCGTCGCGCCCGACGACAGGAGAGGAGAGACCGGGGATCCCGCGCGGCCGGCCGCCCGCGGTGCGCGTTCCCGTCACGCGATAGGCGGTGACGGGTCCGGGGAAGCCCTTGAGCGCGAGCTCCCGGATGGGCTCGGCCTCGAGGAGCGGATCGAGGATCCGGTAGGTCTCCTCGCTCACCACGACGCCCTCCGCCACGGACTGCAAGCGCGCGGCGAGGTTGGCCACTTCCCCCGTCACCATGAACTGGTCGGCGGGGCCCGTCGCCGCGACAGCCTCGCCCGTGGCCACGCCGACGCGCAGGTCGAGCCGTACTCCGTAGTCTTTCTCGAAGAGCGGATTGAGCTGCTCGAGGCTCTGCCGCATCGCCAGCGCCGCGCGCACCGCGCGCTCGGCGTCGTCCTCGTTGACCCGGGGCACCCCGAAGACAGCCATGATGGCGTCGCCCGCGTACTTTTCGACGGTGCCGCCGAAGGTCTGGATCTCCTCGCGCATCTCATCGAAGAAGGCCGCCAGCATGGCGCGCAGCTGCTCGGGGTCCTGCCGGGTGGCAAGCTCGGTCGACCCGACGACATCGGCGAAGAGGACAGTGACGGGCTTGCGCTCGTCGGGGGGGCTAACCATGAGGCGGCTATGCTAGCAA
>DATKBQ010000023.1:0-4607 GCA_035546375.1 Planctomycetota bacterium
CTAAAAACCTCTCATGAACACCGGGCTCGAACTGCCTCAATTCCACGGCACCACCATCCTCGGCGTGCGCCGCGGCGACCGCGTCGCCATGGGCGGCGACGGCCAGGTCACCCTCGGCAACATCGTGGTCAAGGCCACGGCCCGCAAGGTTCGCCGCCTCTACCAGGACCGAATCCTCGCCGGCTTCGCCGGGGCCACGGCGGACGCCTTCACGCTCTTCGAGCGCTTCGAGGCGAAGCTCGAGAAGCACCAGGGTAACCTCATGCGCTCGGCGGTGGAGCTCGCCAAGGACTGGCGCACCGACCGCATGCTGCGCAGGCTCGAGGCCATGCTGGCGATCGCCGACCGCCAGTCCTCGCTCATCATCACCGGCAACGGCGACGTGCTCGAGCCCGAGCACGGTCTGCTCGCCATCGGCAGCGGCGGCGGCTACGCCCAGGCTGCGGCGCTCGCCCTGCTGGAGAGCTCGGACCTGGAGCCGGCCGAGATCGTCAAGCGCTCGCTCGCCATCGCCGGGAGCCTGTGCATCTACACCAACCAGAACCACGTGATCGAGACGCTGTGAGCGCGAACCCCACCAATCCCGCCGCCGCGCAGCCCGCGTCGATGATGACGCCGCAGGAGATCGTGCACGAGCTCGACAAGTTCATCGTCGGCCAGGCCGACGCCAAGCGCGCCGTGGCGATCGCGCTGCGCAACCGCTGGCGCCGCGCCCAGGTGGCCGAGCCGCTGCGCACCGAGATCACGCCGAAGAACATCCTCATGATCGGGCCCACCGGCGTGGGCAAGACCGAGATCGCGCGCCGCCTGGCGCGGCTCGCCAACGCACCCTTCATCAAGGTGGAGGCGACCAAGTTCACCGAGGTGGGCTACGTCGGGCGCGACGTCGATTCCATCGTCCGCGACCTCGCCGAGATCGCCGTCAAGTCCACCCGCGAGCAGGAGATGCACAAGGTGCGCCCGCGCGCCGAGGACGTGGGCGAGGAGCGCGTGCTCGACGCGCTGCTGCCGGGCGTGCCGTCGGGGGATGCGAACGAGGCGAACTCCACGCGCCAGCGCTTCCGCAAGATGCTGCGCGAGGGCAAGCTCGACGACAAGGAGATCGAGATCGACGTGGCGCAGTCCGCCGGCGCCGGCATGGAGATCCTCGCCCCGCCCGGCATGGAGGAGCTCACCCAGCAGATCCAGGGCATGTTCGCCAACATGGGCGGGGCGCGGCGCAAGCGGCGCACGCTGCGCATCCGCGAGGCGCTGCGGCTGCTCACCGACGAGGAAGCACTCAAGCTGGTGAACGAGGAGGAGATCCGCTTCAAGGCGCTGCGCGCCGTGGAGCAGGACGGCATCGTCTTCCTCGACGAGCTCGACAAGATCGCGAGCCGCGGCGAGATGCACGGCGCCGACGTCTCCCGCCAGGGCGTGCAGCGCGACCTGCTGCCGCTGGTGGAGGGCACCTCGGTCACCACCAAGTACGGCATGGTGCGCACCGACCACGTGCTCTTCATCGCGAGCGGCGCCTTCCACCTCGCCAGGCCCTCGGACCTGATCCCCGAGCTGCAGGGCCGCCTGCCGATCCGCGTCGAGCTCTCGAGCCTCTCGGTGGAAGACTTCGAGCGCATCCTCACCTCGACCGACGCGTGCCTGACGCGCCAGTACGAGGCGCTGCTGGCAACCGAGGGCGTCACCCTCGAGTACACGGCCGACGGCGTGCGCCGGCTGGCGGAGATCGCCTTCTCGGTGAACGAGCGCACCGAGAACATCGGCGCGCGGCGCCTCTACACCGTCATGGAGAAGCTGCTCGAGCAGGTGTCCTTCGATTCGGGCCGCGGCGACAAGCGCGTCGTCATCGATGCGGCCTACGTGGATACGCGCCTCGGCGGCCTCGCGCGCAGCGAGGACCTCGCCCGATACGTTCTGTAACGAGGCCGGCCGCCCGGCTAGAGCCGCGCCTCGTCGTAGAGCCTGAGCGCCCGCTCCATCGCCTCGAGGATGTGGTCGCCGGTCTTGGCCACGTTCTGCGCGTGGCGCGGATGGGCTCCCGGCCGGTGCATCTCGTTGCCGGCGCTCACGAGGAAGCCGTGCTGCGTCTGCGCGATCTGCAGGTGCGCCGCGATGTCGACGCTGTTCTGCGCGGCCGCGGCGAGGCGCGCGAGGATGGCGGCCAGTTCCTCGGAGGCGGCGGCGAGCTCCCGCGCGAGCTCGGCGTTGCGCGGCTCCCAGTGCCTCATGAAGTGCAGGCGCGGCACGCGCTGCGACAGCGCGCAGGCGCGTGCGGCATCGAGGGCGAGCGGGCCCGCGGCCGGTTGCAGCCGCGGCGCCTTCGCCGCGATCCACGCCACCTCCTCCCCCCGCTCGGCGACCTTGCGGACGCTGTCGCGGGTGGGCGTGCGCAAGGCCCACGGGCGATATTCACGCCACAGCAATCCGAGGAGGAGGTAGTTGTCGCGCGACTGCGCGTTGCCCGGCCGCGCGGCTGCGGCGCGCAGCGTCGCGTCGAAGTCGCCGATCGCCTCGGCGAGCGAGCGCCGGCTGCGCTCGGCGAGCACCTCGCGGCCGGCCTGGACGTGCAACTTCGCGATGCGTTCGGCGATGCCCGCGAGCCTCAGGGCGTGCACGCCGGAGGCGCGCTCCCCGGCCGCGTGCGCTGGCGCCGTCCACGCGAGCATGAAGAGCGCCGCCAGCGCGGCGAGCGCGGGCCTCAGCCCGGCGCGTCGAAGCCGCACACCACCCCTTCCCCCGCAAGGGCCACGAGCATCGGCTGCAGTCGCCCCGCCTCCTCGCCGAGGGCCGAGCACGCCTCGTCGAGCGTGCAGCCGCGCGCGAGCCCATCGAGCAGCGCCCACTCCGCCGGCGCGAGCGCGCGCGGCAGCGGATCGAAGCCGCGCCGGGCGACCAGCACGCGCTCGGCTCCCTCGAGCCGCGCCGGCGTTCCATCCCGGCCGGGCTGGTTCGCCTCCCAGATCGCGACGACCGGATGGGCGCTTTCGAGCAGGCGCACCGCCGGATGCAGGCGCAGGCGCACCGCGCCGTGGCGTTCAGCCGGCACGCGCCCAAGCGCCGTGAAGTCGAAGGGGGGAACATCGGCCGCGCAGGCGCTCCCGTGCACCGCCCATTCGAGGCGCGCCACGTCGGGCAGGTAGGCAAGCGGTGCCGCCGGCCCATGGGCGGCGAGGAAGTCCGCGAAGCGCTCGCCGAAGGCGCCGAGATCGCCGCTGCGCGACGGATGCGCCAGCCCGTAGGCCTCGGCCGCGGCGTCGAAGAACGCCTCTCCCACCATGCGCCGCGCCACGGGGTACGCCGCCGCAAGCGCGCGCGACCAGTTGGCGCGCACGGCGCCATGGTAGATCGCGAGCCGCGCGTCGCCCGGCGGCGCCGGGGCGAACAGCATCTCCATGAACTGCCGCTGGAAAGCGGCGAGCGCGCTCATGCCACCTGGCGCGCCGCGTGGCGCGCGCACGCCGTGAGGGTCCGCGCGCGCCCGGCCTCGTCCAGCAGCACGTCGAGCGCGGGCAGGCGGGTGTCCCACTCGATGAGCGTGGGCTTCGGCCCGAGGTGCGCGACGGCCGCCTCGAAGAGCTGCCACACCCCGGCGCTCACGCGCGCGCCGTGGGTATCGACGAGCGCCGCGGCGGTCGGCTCGAACCCGCCGAGGTGATACTGCCCGACCAGGGCCGCGGGGATCGCCTCGACGTACGCGTACGGATCGAAACCGTGGTTGGCGGCGTTGACCCAGACGTTGTTCACGTCGAGCAGGATGCCGCAACCGGCGCGGCGCGCGACCTGCGCGAGGAACTCCCACTCGGGCATCTCGCCGCCGGGCAACACATAGGTCGAGACGTTCTCGACGAGGAGCTGGCGCCCGAGGCGCTCCTGTACTTTCGCGATCCGCGGCACCACGTGGTCGAGGGCCTCGCGCGTGTGCGGCAGCGGCAGCAGGTCGTTGGCGTGGCGAGCGCCGAACGAGGACCAGCACAGGTGCTCGGAGACGAGCAGCGGATCGAAGCGCCGGACCAGGGCCTCGAGCCGCGCGAGGTGGGCCTCGTCGAGCGGGTCCACGGAGCCGAGCGACAGGCCCACGCCGTGCACGCTGAGGGGATACGCGGCGCGGAAGCGCTCGAGCCACGCGCTCGCGCGGCCCCCGGCCGCGAAGAAGTTCTCGCCGTGGACCTCGAGGAAGTCGAGCGCCGGGCGGCACTCCAGGATCTGCGCGTAGTGCGGCGCGCGCAGCCCGATGCCGACGCTCCCCGGCGCGGGCGTCGCCGGCATCGCGCGCTACTTGCCCCTGGGCGGGGTCGTCTTGCCGCCCATCTTCTCGCAGGTGCCCTTCGGAACGTACTTCCATTCGTCGGGCGCGTTGTCGCGTGTCGCCTGGCCGGCGCACGTGTGCGTCGCCGTGCCGCAGTCGTTCTGCCCCGCCTTGGCCACGCCGTAGCACTTCTCCCGCTCCTTCGTGGCCTGCGCGTCGGCCGCCTGCGCCGCGCCCAGCGCGATGAGGCCCGCGATGGCCGATTGCACGATTCTGTTCTTCGGATCCATTCGATCGCTCTCCTTGTCGCCCGGGAATCTTACCATCGGCCCCGCGGCGTTTTGCCCCATAATTGCGGTGCCCC
>DATKBQ010000024.1:0-4556 GCA_035546375.1 Planctomycetota bacterium
TCGATCCCCGCGCCCGACGGCGAGAGCGCCCTCGAGGTCTTGCGCAGCGATCCCAAGGGCTTCGACCTGATCCTGCTCGACGTGATGATGCCGGCGAAGAGCGGGTGGGAGCTCCTGGACGAGATGCGCCAGGAGGGCCGCGAGACGCCGGTGATCTTCGTCACCGCGCGCGACAGCGTCGAGGAGCGCGTGAAGGGCCTGCGGCTGGGCGCGGACGACTACGTGATCAAGCCCTTCGCCTTCAGCGAGCTGGTGGCGCGGATCGAGACCGTCATCCGCCGCCGCAACTCGCTGGCGCCGGTCGAGGTCGGCGACCTGCGCCTCGACCTCGTGCGCCGCCAGGCGACGCGCGCCGGATCGACGGTCGAGCTCAGCCCGCGCGAGTTCGATCTCCTCCTGGCCTTGGCCCGCGACGAAGGACACGTCCTGACCCGCGCGCGGCTGCTCCACGACGTCTGGGGCATGGAGGAGGACCAGGTCACCAACCTCGTCGACGTGCACATCGGCCGATTGCGCAAGAAGCTCGACCGCTTCGGCCCGGCGATGATCCACACCGTGCGCGGCGAGGGGTACAAGCTCTCGGTGCCCACTTGACGGCGCGCCGCTGGTCGCTCGCCGGGCGCACGATGCGCCTGTACGTCCTGTGCACCACGCTGCTCGTGCTCGCCGCATCGCTGACCAGCGGGTTCTTCATCTACCAGGCGGTGAACGGCGAGCTGGACGCGATCGCCGAGGGGCAGATCAAGGAGCTGCGCGTCCGCTTCCAGAAGTTCGAGCAGATCCCCGATCAGGCCGAGTTCGACAAGATCATCTGGCAGCTCGCCCAGAAGTACCCCAACCAGGCCGCGTGGCGCATCTGGCACGTGCCGACCGGCAAGCTCTGGGGCACGTTCGGGGCCAAGGAGCTCCTGAGCGACGAGCTTCCGGCCGGCTCGCCCATGGCCGCCACCCTGCGGCTTCCCGGCTGGCGCCGCTGGCGCTCGGAGGTGCTCGACAAGGGCCTGGTCGTCGAGCTGGTGGTCGACGGCGCGCCGCAGCTCTCGACCCTGAACCGTTACCAGACGTTCGGCTGGGTGCTGGTGGGCACGAGCCTGGTGCTCGGCCTCCTGCTCGGCGGCTTCCTCTTCCTGCGCGTGTCGCGGCTCCTGCGGCGCGTCGCCGACAGCGCGCGCGCGGTGCGCCAGCCGGGCGAGACCATGCAGGTCGACCTCGGCAACGCCCCGGACGAGATCCACGACGTCGTGGCGGCCCTGCGCCAGCTCCTGGAGAATATCCAGGCCGAGGCCGAGCGCTCGCGCGTGTTCTACGCCAGCATGGCCCACGAGCTGCGCTCGCCGATCCAGAACCTGGTCGGCGAGACCGAGGTGGCCCTGTTCGCGCAGCGCGACGCGGGGACCTACCGCCGCGTGCTCGAGAGCAACCTCGAGGAGCTGCGCGACCTGGGCGACGCGATCGACAACCTGGTCGCGATCTGCTCGCGGCCCTCGGACCGCGACGGGCGCGTGGGGCAGGAGGAGTTCTGCCTGGCCGACGAGGCCGAGATCCGCCTGCAGCGCGAGCGCGCCCACGCCGAGCGCCACGGGGTCGCGCTGGAGCTCACCTCGCGCGGCGACACGCGCATGTGCGGCGACCGCGAGGGCATCCTGCGCGCCCTGCGCAACCTGGCCGCCAACGCGATCGAGTGGAGCGACAAGGGCAAGGAGGTCCACGTGCGCCTGGAGGCCGGCGAGCGCGAGGTGACGGTCACGGTGGACGACGCGGGCCCGGGGGTGCCGGTGGAGATGCGCGAGCAGATCTTCGACCCCTTCTACCGCGGGCCGGCGGCGCGCGGGCGGCGCATCGGCTACGGCCTCGGTCTGGCGATCGTGCGCTCGGCGGTCGAGGGCCAGGGGGGCCGGGTCGAGGTCGGCACCTCGCCGGAGGGGGGCGCGCGCTTCCAGCTCGTGCTGCCCAAGGAATCGAACCCCAACGGGGCGCGCCCAACAGGCGCGCACGCCGTCCAGCGAGACTGAGACCGTCGTGGTGCCACGGAGGTTCGGTGATCCGCCGAGCTGGCGCTCGAGAAGGCCGACTGGAGCGCGCTCTACGAGGCGGCGCTCGAGCTGAAGTCTCGCTGAAGCTCCCCGGCGGCGCTTGAGCGAAGGGGCGTCGCCGCTAGGCTGGGCTGCATGGCCCGCACCGCGCTCCTCGCCCCGCTCCTCGCGCTCGCGCTGGTCGCCGGCGCGTGCCGCTCGCCCGACTACGGCCGCCCACTGCCCGATGGCTGGCCGGCCTTGATCCCGCTCGAGCCGGGGGAGAAGCGCCCGGACTTCTCGGGCGACTGGCGGCGTCACGACGAGATCCTGCCCGCCCTCGATCGATCGATCGAGTGGATGCACAAGCCCTCGTCGCCGCGCCATTTCCCCCTCGAGGGGGTGAGCCACGCGCGGGCGCTGGCGAGCCTCGAGCGCTTCCGCGGGCTGCTCGTCCAGACGCGCAGCGCCGCCGAGTTCGACCGCCGCGTCGCCGAGGAGTTCACGGTCTACAAGAGCGCCGGCTGGAACGGGAAGGGCGGCGGCGTGCTCTTCACCGGTTACTTCACGCCGATCCTGGTGGGCAGCCGGACGCCGAGCACGAAGTACGCTTGGCCGCTGTACGCCCTGCCGCCCGATCTGGAGAAGGGTCCCGACGGGGAGATCCTCGGGCGGCGCACGGCCACCGGCCTCGAAGAGTATCCGACCCGGCGCGAGATCGAGGCGAGCGGCATGCTGGAAGGCCAGGGGCTCGAGCTGGTGTGGCTCGCCGACCCGCTCGACGCCTTCATCGCCCACGTGAACGGCTCGGCCTTCGTGCGCCTCGAGGGCGGGGAGATGCTGCGCTTCGGCTACGCGGGGAAGAACGGGCGCGCGTACACCTCGCTCGGCCAGGAGCTGGTGAAGGACAAGAAGATCAAGGCCCGCGATCTCAGCCTGGGCGCCATCCGCCGCTGGGCCGCCGCCCACCCCGGCGAGATCCGCGAGTACCTCGCGCGCAACGAGTCCTACGTCTTCTTCACGCCGATCGACGGCAACCCGCGCGGCAGTCTGAACGTGGAGGTGAGCGCCGGCCGCAGCCTCGCTACCGATAAGCGCCTCTTTCCGCGCGGATCGATCGTCTACGTCGACGTGCGCCTGCCCGGGAAGGACGGCCGCGCGCGCGACTTCGACCGCTTCCTCCTGGACCAGGACACCGGCGGAGCGATCCGCACGGCCGGGCGAGCGGACATCTACCTCGGGATCGGGGACGAGGCCGAGAGCGTCGCCGGAAAGACGCGCTCGGCGGGCCAGCTCTATTACTTGTTCCTTCCCGAGCGCGCTTCCTCGCGCCAGGAGCCCGCGGCGCCTTGAGGGCTTCGGCGCGGGGGAGTCGCTCGGCGAGCGCGCTGCTCGCGCTCTTCGCAGCCACGGCTTGCGGCGCGCCGGAGAGGACGCCGGAACGGACGCCGCAGCCGCAGCCCATCGCCGTCCCGGTCCCCGCGCAGCTCGACCTGCCCGAGGCCCCGCGCCTCCAGGCGAGCGAGCCCGAGGTCACGGAGCGCAACCGCGACCTGCACGGACCCGCCGACGTCGACGGGTACATCGCGCGGCTCGAGTCCGCCGATCGCTTGGAGGAGCTGCGGCCCGAGTTCGTGATCGAGATCCTGGCGCTCGAGCCGGACGCCATCGTGGCCGACATCGGCTGCGGGCCGGGCGTGTTCGCGCTGCGCTTCGCGCGCGCCTGCCCGGACGGCCTCGTGTACGCCGCCGACGTGGAGCCGCGCCAGCTCGACCGCCTGCGCGAGCACCTGCGCGAGACCGGGATCGAGAACGTGGTGCCCGTCCTCGCCTCCTACGCGACTCCACACCTGCCGCCGGGCCGGATCGACCTGATCTTCATCGGCGACACCTTCCACCACTTCGAGGGGCGCGTCGCCTACGTGCGGGCGCTGCGGCGCCTGCTCGCCCCGGGCGGTCGGATCGCGATCTTCGAGTACAAGCCCGGCCCGCTCCCGGTCGGCCCGCCGCCCGACCACAAGCTGGAGCACGGCCAGCTCGCGGCGGAGATGCGCGAGGCGGGGTACGTGCTCCAGGCCGACCACGCCACCCACGAGTACCACGACTTCCAGGTCTGGGTCCCCGGCGCGGACTGAGCGCCGGCGAGCCTTTCGCGCAGCCCCGCAGCCGTCTACGATCCGCCCCATGGCCAACTACGAAGTCACCTCCTACTCCGTGCGTCCGGTCGACGGCGACGACCAGATCGAGGTGATCATCCACGCCTCGGACGGCAACAAGTGGGAGTACGGCATCCCCTACAGCCGCTCCACCGGCCGCTACATGTTCCCCGAGATCGACGTCCTCGAGATGGACTTCGGCGAGGACTTCGCCCGCAAGCTCACCGACGAGCTCGACGCCCTCGTCGAGCGGATGACGAACAATTGACTCCGCGATGGTTCACCACTTTCCGGTGAAATACCGAACCAGGTTCGATTCTTCAGCCGGCCGGCCGCGTGTCGCAGGCTGCAGCGGGCCTGCGGCCGGCTGAAGAATCGAACCTGGTTC
>DATKBQ010000025.1:0-3548 GCA_035546375.1 Planctomycetota bacterium
ATCTACGTCGAGCCGGACACCGAGGGCACGCTGGTCCAGGACTGCGAGGTGTGCTGCAACCCGTGGCGCGTCCACGTCGTCGACCATGGCGATACGCGCAGCGTCTACGTCGGCCGCGCGGATGGGTCCGAGTAGTCGGACCAGGCGACCGTTCTCTGCGCTGGGCCTGGCGGCCTTGGCGCTGGCACTGCTCGCGGTCGCCTCGTTGCCTGGCGCGGCGCAGGATGACCGCGTCACGACGAATGCCCCGCGCCAGCCCGCGCTCTCCGAGGAGCTCCAGGTCACCTCGGTCGATCTCTGGATCGGCGTCGATCGGGCGAAGCTCGGCGCCTGGGTCATCGGTGACAGCTCCGGACCGAGGCTCGAGCCCGGCGACGTCGACCTGCGCGTCGAGGGCCGGCAGGTCGAGATCACGGGGATCGATCCGATCCCGTTGGAGCTCGACCCGCGGCGACTCGTCGTCTTCTTCGACACCGTGCTGAGCGACGAGGCGAGCGTGCGCTGGGCCGCCTCCCGGCTGGCCGAGCGGGCCAGCGCGCTCGCCGCGCTTGGCGAGGTAGAGGTCGTCGTCGCGGATCCCGATCCCCGCGTCGTAGTCGCGGCGACGCGCGACGCCGAGCGCCTCGCCAGCGAACTTTCGGGCTTGGCGCTCTTCGCCCGTGCCGATGCCGCTATTCCGCTGCTCCGCGACCAGTTCCTCGCTGCAGGCGAGGAGGACGATTCTCTGCTGCTCGAAGGTGGCGCGGGTGGTGGCGGCGCAGCATTCGACCGCGCGATCGACGAGGGCGCGCCCGGCGACGCGGACCCAGAGCTCGCGAACGCGTTCCTCGAGGAGGAGATCGCGATGGTGCTGCGCCGGCAGGACCTCCTCCTGCGCTGGCTGGTCGACGCCGGCGGCACACCGCTCACGCGCGCCGGTCGCGTGCTCGTCTACGTCAGTCAGGGCTTCGACCTCAATCCCGAGGACTTCTATCTCGGCACGGCTGGCGGCGGCGGGCGGCTCGAGCAAGAGACGAGGACCTGGATCCGGACGCTCGCCGCCTACGGCTGGACCTGTCTGCCGCTCGTCTACGAGGACCGGCGTGCGTCTCTGCGGCGCGGCTTCCGCATCGGCAAGTGGCGGTTCCGTGGTCTGCGCGCGGGGGAGGCGGCTTTCTTGGGAGCCAGCTACGAGGGGGAGCGCGACGCGGCGAAGGCCGAGGCGCTCCTCGAGGTCGGGGACGCTGCGCTCGAAAGCGGCGATCACCAAGCCGCGAGCGGGGCCTACCTGCGTGCGATCCATCACTTCTACGGCGACCCACGTACGCGGGAGCGCCAGGCCGAGTCATGGCGGCGGCTCGCGACGTCGCTCGAGCGGGCGGGCGAGATCGACGGCGCGCGGCGGGCGCTCGCCAACGCGCTGGAGCTGGACCCCACGCTCGAGGGCGCCGCCGACGAGACGCTCGCCGGGTACACGCGAGACGTCGAAGGTCTGGGAGAGCTGGCGATCGAGACGGGCGGCCACCTGCTGCGGTCGAGCGAGGATCTGCTCCCGGCGCTCGACGAGATCTCGCGCCGTCAGCGGCTGACCTTCACCCTGCGCGGTGCGCCGTCGGGCGAGCTGCTGCTCGTCGAGCTGTCCACGACGCGCCGCGGAGCCGTGTCGCGGCACGCGCGCTGGACCCGATCCGGCGCGCCGGGGAGGGTGGCGGTCGCACGCCTTCGGCTCTTCCTCACTGATGCAGCGGTCGAACCCGAGGTCGGCGGCGATGCGTGGCTGCGTTTCGCCGGCGCGCCGGGTGGTCCGACGAGGGCGACGCTCGCGCTGCCGCGGCTCGATCCCGCACGCTCCGCGCGAGTCCTGGTCGGAACGCTTGGAGAAGAGACGCCGCCGCGGGTCGCCGCGCTCGCGCCTGCGCCGGACTGGGACGACGCGGCTCTTCAGCTCTGGCAGGGTGAGATCGACCGCAGCGGGGATCTCTTCGCGGCCGCCGTCTACGTCGAGGACCTGGCGAGCGGCGATTGGAACGCCGAGGTGGTGAGGCTCGAGCCCGAGTAGCCGCGGAGACTACGCACTACCAGCTCGGCATCTGTTTCAGAACGGGGGCCGCGAGGACGCTACGTTTCGCCCTCCGCTTCGCCGCCGGCCTCGATCAGGAGCTGGCGCAGCTCCTCGACCTGCGCCTGGTCGAGGCCGAGCTCCCGTGCCAGGCGCGTGAGGTAGTTCTGCTCGGCGCGGCTGTCGAGCTCGATCGCCATTTGGGAAGCGAGATAGACGTCGCGCTTCAGCGCCGGGGTGGTGGCCCGGGCGGCGAGTGTGGCGAGGTCCATCGGTCGCTCGAGCTCCTCCAGCAGGAGCGCTTTCTCCGCCTCGTCGAGCCCCGACTCCTCCACCGCGCGCAGGATGCGGCCGCGTTCGTCGTCGTCGAGCTCGTGGTCGGCGTTGGCCGCGGCGATCATGGCCCGCACCAGGAGAAGAGCCTCCTCTTCGCCGGCCCCTGGTGCCGCGGGAGGAGGTGGGGGAGGCGGAGGAAGGTCTCGCGGGCTCGCGCCGGACGGCGGCGGCGGGAGGGTCCGTGGGCCTCTACCTGGGGGCGGGGGCGGCACGGTGGACCGGCCTGAAGGCGGCGGCGTCCCGCTGAAGGACTGCGCCCCGGCCGCCTTCTGCTGGCGAGCGAAGTGGTCAAACGCGGCGATCGCGATGCCGAGCGCGCCCATCCCCAGCGCGCCCTTCATCCCACCGGCGCCCAGGAGTCCGCCGCGCCGGCCCCTCCGTCCCCGATGCGTTCCCCGCAGCCCGCGTCGCCCTCCGCCGAGAGCCTGCCGGACGAGGGCGCCGAGAAGCCTTTCCGCGGCCATCGAAGTCTCCTTCCATCTCTTCCCAGCTCAGGCTGGGATGCCGTCCGGGCATCCCACAGCCGACCCGCGCTCGCCGACGGCGCTCCCACGGAGGCTGAAGCACGAGCCGTGCCCGCCGAGCCGCCCGCTTGCCGCGATCGCGCGGCGGCAGGATACTTCGAGAAGAGCACTCGAAGGAGAGTCCCATGGCGCTTCCCCTCGATCATCTGGTCTATGCGGTGTCCGATCTCGAGGTGGGCATCGCGCACTTCGAACGTCTGCTCGGGGTGCGCGCCGCGCCGGGCGGCAGCCACCGCGGGCTCGGCACGCGCAACGCGCTGCTCTCGCTGGGGCCGGACTGCTACCTCGAGATCATCGCACCGGATCCGGAGCAGCCGGATCCACCGAGGCCGCGCCCCTTCGGAGTGGATCGGCTCCAGAGCGGACGCCTCGTCACCTGGGCGGTCAAGGCGGGCGACCTGGAGCGCAGGGTCGAGACGGCTCGGCGGGCCGGCTACGACCCCGGCGAGGTGCGCTCGATGAGCCGCGAGCGCCCGGACGGCATGAGGCTCGAGTGGCGCCTCACGCTGCGCTCCGAGCCGGCCGGCGACGGCCTGGTGCCGTTTCTCATCGACTGGGGCGGGACGCCGAGCCCCGCGCAGCAGGCCGCCCGCGGCTGCCGGCTCATCGCGCTGCGCGCCGTCCATCCCGAGGTGCCCGCGGTGGCCTCG
>DATKBQ010000026.1:0-2055 GCA_035546375.1 Planctomycetota bacterium
CCCCCCAGCCGGGGGGCTCCCCCCGGCACCCCCCGTTCCGCCGCGCTCTTGATGGGCCGCGGCGGCCCATCAAGAGCGCGGCGGCCAGGTCGGAGTGGGGGGCTCGCGTCGGGCGAGACGCTAGCGACGCTTCAAGACACGGTTCGCGCCCTGGCGGATGGTCAAGCCTTGGACGTCGAAGTGCTCGAGGAGCGGGATCAGGAACTTGCGGGTGGTGCCGAGAGAGTCGCGCAGCTCGGGGATCTCCAGGTGGCCGTGTCTGGCGCAGTTGGCGACGATCGCCTCGCGCGCGCGCTCGGCGGCCTCGGCGGAGAGGAACAGGCCCTTGCCGATGTCGCGCACCGAGGCCTCGTCCACGAGTAGCTCGAGCACGCGCTGGACCTCGGGCGGGGCGTGGCCGAGGGCGGTCGCGAGCTCCGCCGGCGAAGGTGGCTGGAAGGCGGCGTCGCGCAGCGCCGCCAGGACGCGCACGCGCAGCTCGCGGGTACGCTCGTCCAGCGCCACCTCGCGGCCGGTGGGGCGCACCAAGCCGCCGGGCTCGAGCCGGATCCGGCCGCGGCGCTCCTCCTCGGCCAGCAGCGCGGCGTGCAGCGCGGGATCGAGGCCGCTCGCGCGCTTGAGCTCGAGCGCCTCGACCACCTGGCGGTGCGGGTGCTCGGCGAACCAAGCGTCGATCGTGGCTCGCAGCTTGCTGAGCGCTTCCTCCAGGCGGTCGGGGTGGATCCACTTGCCTTGCGGGCCGAGCGGCACGGCGCGGCCTTCCTTGCGCAGCTCCTCGCAGAGCCGAGCCGTCTCCTCGGGGGAGCGCTTGATGGCCTGGGCCAGCTCGGCGACCGAGGTCAGCTCCTGGCCGCTGCGCGCGAGCACGCTCTCGCACGATGCCGCCGGGGAACCCAGGCTCTTCTCGGCGCGCTCGAGCTCCTCGAGCACGAAGCCCTTGAAGCGCTTCAAGCGGTAGCGGCTCTCCTCGAGGATCACCCCGCCGCCGAGCGTCACCGCAGGCGACGCGAGCCGCAAGACGAAGCGATCGCCCGGCGCGCAGACGACCGGCTCCTGCAGCCGGAGCTGCACCAGCCCCTCCGAGCCGGGCGCCAGCTCCACGGCGTCGAGCAGCACCAGTTCGCCCAGCGGATCGGCCGTGCCGGTGTGCAGGCGGATCGGCGTGCGGTCGGCGACCGGCCGCGCGAGGGAGCGCAGCACGCTCAGCCGCGCGCCGACCATGCGCACCGCCTGGAAGAAGTTCGGCGTCGCCACCGCGTGGCCGCGTACCACCTGGTGGTGGTCGATGTCGGAGAGGTTGATGGCCGTGGAGTGTCCCGCGCGCGCGCGGTCGGTGGTCCGCCCGTAGGCCTGCAGCGCGCGCACCTTGCCGCGCAGCCCGCCCGGCAGCACCTCCAGCGTGTCGCCGAGCGCGACCCGGCCGCTGACCGGGATCCCGGTGAGCACCGTGCCGAAGCCGCGCTTGGAGAAGACGCGCTGCACCGGCATGCGGAAGACGCCCTCGTCGCTGCGCGGGCTGGCTTCGCCCGCCATGGCGAAGAGCAGCGCCTCGAGCTCGTCCAGCCCCTGTCCCGTGACCGCGGACGCCGGCACGATCGGGGCGTCCTCGAGGAACGTCCCCTGGACCGCCTCGCGTACGTCGAGCAGCGCCAGCTCGGCCATCTCCTCGTCCACCAGGTCGATCTTGTTCAGGACGATGAAGCCCTTTTGCACGCCGAGCAGCCCCATGATCGCCAGGTGCTCGCGCGTCTGCGGCATCACGCCGTCGTCGGCCGCCACCACCAAGACCACCAGGTCGATCCCGGTCGCGCCGGCGACCATGTTGCGGATGAACCGCTCGTGCCCGGGCACGTCGATGATCCCGACCAGCCGCCCGTCGGGCAGCTCGAGCGGCGCGAAGCCCAGGTCGATCGTCAGCCCGCGCTCCTTCTCCTCCTCCAGCCGATCCGGATCGATCCCGGTCAGCGCGCGCACCAGGCTCGACTTGCCGTGGTCGATGTGTCCGGCGGTGCCGATGACGATGGGCTGGATCTGCATGGGCGCGGGCGACAGCCT
>DATKBQ010000027.1:0-4136 GCA_035546375.1 Planctomycetota bacterium
CGCGCAAGGACCCGCGGAGCGCGCCCGAACGGTGGGAGGAGATCGAGAGCCGCGCAGGCGCTCCGCCCGAGGCACGCGACGCGGCCAGGACAGACTGCTAGCATCCCGCCGCGCAGGTGCCTCCCTCCGATCGACACACCCCGAGTCCGCGCACGCCGAGCCGGTTCCGGTGGGCGCGCCTCCCCCGCGGGACCGACGCGACGAGCATGTGGACGGGCCCGCGGCCGCTCGCCGCGCTGGCCCTGGCGGCTCTCGCTCCCGCCCTCGCCGCCCAGGGCACTGCGAGATCCTGCGAGACCTGCCACGCCGAGGTCGCCGGCATGGAAGCGGATCGCCCGCACGCGCGGGCCGGCGTCGGTTGCACCGGCTGCCACGGGGGCGATGCGTCGAAGCCGACGGCGGAGGCGGCGAAGGCCGAGGGGACCGGATTCCGCGGGATCTTCGACGGTGCCGCGGTCGTGGCGCTCTGCGGCGAATGCCACGCGGACGTCGAGACCATGAACCCCTACGGCCTGCCGACCGACCAGCTCGCGCAATATCGGACCTCGCGGCACGGGCGCGCGCTCTTCGAGCAGCGCGACGGGAACACGGCGACCTGCGCGAGCTGCCACGGCGTCCACGGCATCCTCGGGCCGGCGAGCAGCGAGAGCCGCGTGCATCCCACCCGGGTCCCTGCGACCTGCGGCGAGTGCCACTCCAAGCCGGAGCTCATGGCCGAGTACGGCCTCGACCCGGCGATTCCCGAAGCTTGGCGCGCGAGCGTGCACGCGACCAAGCTCTTCGAGGGCGATCTCTCGGCCCCGGGCTGCGCGGCGTGCCACGGCAGCCACGGCGCGGTCCCGCCGGGGGTGCGCACGGTGGCCGCGGTGTGCGGCAAGTGCCACGTGCGAGAGCGGGAGCTCTTCGAGGCGAGCCCGCATGCGCCGCTGGTCGAGGAGGACCTCTTCCCGGGGTGCCAGGCCTGCCACTCCAACCACGAGGTCCCGCCGGCGCAGCCCGCCATCCTGGATCGGCTGTGCGATCTCTGCCACATGGGCCAGGAGGAGCCGCTGGGCCGGCGCGACCGCATCGTCGCGCTCCTGCGCGAATCCCGCGAGCAGCTCGCGTCCACCCGCGAGGACCTCCAGTCGGCGGCGGCGCAAGGGCTCGCGACGGAGGACGATGCGCTCCTGCTCGAGGAGGCGGAGACCGCCCTGGCGAGCGCGCGCGTGGTGCAGCACGCCCTGGACGTGGCGCGCCTGGAGGAGGTGACGGGGGAGTCCGAAGCCCTCCTGCGACAGGTTTCGTCGCACCTCGAGCGCCGGCGCAGCGAGCTGCGGCTCAAGCGCCTCTCCGTCGTGCCGGTCGTCCTCTTCCTCCTGTTGATGAGCTTCGGCTTCTGGCTGCGCTACCGGCGCATCCATCGGAGCCCGCGAGGAGAGTTCCATGGAGCATCCTGAGGCGGGGCGTGGCGAGGACCGCGCCGAGCCGGAGCCCGACCGCCGGGACCTGCTCGAGCGCGTGCTCGCGCTCGGAGCGGCCGTGTGGAGCGCCGGCGTCGCGATCCCCGCCGGCATGTACCTGTGGCCGGCCGGCTCGAGCGGGCCGACGAAGAAGTACCTCGAGCTCGATCCCGAGAGCCTGCCGCCCGGCTCGGGGCGCGTGCTCGGATCGGGCGGGAAGCCGGTGCTCGTGCTGCGATCGAAGGACGGCGAGTTCCGCGCGTTCTCCGCGGTCTGCCCCCACCTGGGCTGCATCGTCCACTGGGATGCGGCGCAGGGGCGGATCCTCTGCCCGTGCCACGCCGGTGTCTTCGCGGCCGACGGCAGCGTCGTGAGCGGCCCGCCCCCGCGCGCGCTGCCCGCCTACCCCAGCCGGATCGTCGCCGGCCTCTTGAGGATCGAGACGTGAGCGCGACGGCGCGCGCGCGCCGCTGGCTCGAAGCGCGCTACCCGATGCCCGCCATCCGGAGCGCCTTCGCCAAGCAGAAGGAGAAGCTCCTTCCCCCGCACGTCGGATGGCCCCACACGATGGGCGGGATGCTGATCTTCCTGACCGTCAACCAGATCCTGACCGGGATCCTGTTGATGGTGTACTACCGGCCGACGACGGAAGAGGCGTACGAGTCGGTGCGCTTCCTGATGAGCCGCGCCTCGTTCGGCTGGCTGATCCGCGGGCTGCACGCATGGGGCGCGCACCTGATGATCGCCGTGCTCGTGCTGCACATGCTGCGCGTCTTCTGGATGGGCGCCTTCAAGAAGCCGCGCGAGCTGACCTGGGTCGGCGGCGTCGTGATCTTCTTCGTGACCCTGACCTTCGGCTTCACCGGCTACCTGCTTCCGTGGAACCAGCTGGCGTACTGGGCGACGACGGTCGGGACGGAGGTCACGGCCTCGATCCCCCAGATCGGCGCGGCGCTCGGCACGCTCGTGCGCGGCGGCGACGCCGTGGGCCAGGAGACGCTCTCGCGCTTCTACGTCCTGCACGTGGTCGTGCTGCCGTGGGTGCTGACGTTCCTGGTGATCGTGCACATCGTCATGATCCGCATGCAGGGCCTGGCCCCGCTCGCGCCGGTCGGCGAGCAGGAGGTCCCCACGCCCGAGGAAGGCGTGCCCTTCGCGCCGCACCACCTGAGCCGCGAGCTGGTGGTCTTCCCGCTCTTCTTCGCGACCTTGATCGCGCTGGTGATCCTGTTCCCGCCCGAGATCGGCGAGAAGGCGAACCCGCTGGTCACGCCCGAGGGCATCAAGCCCGAGTGGTACTTCTTGCCGACCTACCAGTTCCTGAAGTACCTGCCCAAGCAGCTCGGGCTCGCGCTCTCGGCGCTGCCGCCGCTGATCTTCCTCCTCTGGCCGTTCCTCGACCGCTCGCGTTGGCGCCGGGCCTCGCGGCGGCGAGTCAGCGTCGCCATCGGCCTCGCCGCGCTCGCGTTTTCGATCCTCCTGGGCGTGCTCGGCCACCTGTCCGAGTCGGAGATCGAACTCTTCGGCAGGACCTGGAGCTTCGATATGTACGGCATGCCGCACGCGGCCGGCGGACAGTAGGACTTCTTGTTAGCCACTCGGCCTTCCTCAAGGCCAAGGCCGAACAGGGACGGTTGGAGTCTTGGCAGCGAGCGTTGGATCTCGGCAACCTCTACGATTCCCTGCCGATCTCGGTGCTCAACACCAGGGCCTCCCGGACGGACCCACTCGGCATCGTTCGGTTTTAAGTGCACCGGGCCCCCTGGAGGGAGGCCCGATGGGGCAGAAGCCCTCCACGGCTCGAGGCCGCGGTCGCATTCTGCTCCCCCAGCATCGGCTGCCCGCGCGGGCTGTCAAGCACCCATCAACCCTAGGCCCGGAGTGGTCTCCAGGGAGCGGGCGGTAGGGATTGCGGCCGAGCGCTGATTCCAAGCCAAGCGATGAGCGCCTAGCCGCCCTTCGGAGCACTCGAGCCCGGCGACCACCCGAGGTCGCCCGAGACGGCTGCCACAGGCGACGGCCCTGGTCGGCACTACCCCCGGCGCGCCGCCAGCGCCTGCTCGATCAGCTTCTGGACCGCCGACTCCATCTCGTCGACCCATTCCTCGCCGAAGTCGCGCTCCAAGAGGTCGCGCTCGCTGAACTCGTAGCGGCCGGAGCGGGGGTCGAAGTCGAACTGGTAGTCGTGCTCGCTGCCGTCGTCCTCGGTCACCATGACCAGGACGATGTTGTTCGGCGCGTCGAGCTCGCAGCGGAAGCTGGCCATGGTTTCTAGCGGGCGAAGGTTGGGGGGGAAGGGACGTGCGATGCCAGGCTACTGCCCGCGGAGGCGGTCGAGAAGAGGGCGACTCGCCGCGCCGCTCGCACAGGGACGAGGCGAGGTTGACCCTCCTAGCGCGGTTGTTCGAGCCACGGCCGCTCGTCGGGCTGCAATCCGGCGCCACGCAGCCGTCCGATCACCCGCGCGATCCCGCGCGAGCCGAGCACCAGCCACAGGCCGAGGGCCACGCGCAGCGCGGAGGCGATGAGCCCGCTCCCGAAGCGCTCGGCGAGCGGGATGGGGAACATCTCCGGAGCCGACGACAGCGCATAGGTAATGAAATTCACCAGTTCCGGCACGGAACGCACCAGGTCGAGCACGCCGATCATCACGAGGCCCCACGGGAGCCACGAGCGGGGCGCTCCCGTCGACGC
>DATKBQ010000028.1:0-3013 GCA_035546375.1 Planctomycetota bacterium
GCTCGTGCATGGGGCGCGCGCCGCCGGGGCGGCGAGGAGCCGGGTGATACTCGGAGCCGGCACGCGACCGCAAGGGCGCAGGGCCGAGCATCGGCGATTGGCCTTCGCGCGGGCGCCGGGCTCAGGGCTCGGGTTCGGATCCGGCTTCGGGCGATGCAGCCGGGCCGGAACCGGGCGCCGCGGCAGCCTTCAGCTCCTCGAGGAGCTTGCGCTCGGCCGGACCCCAGGGCACGACGCCGCGCGGTAAAGGCGGCGCGGGCTCGCGGGCCAGCCGCTCGCGGAGGAGATCGACCACACCCTGGACGCGGAAGATAGCGGTCCAGCCGGTGGGGGCGCTGGCTTGGGCCTCGGGCCCCGGCCGCGTCGCGCCGGGACACCAGGGCCGCTCGCCGCGCGGCGACCAGCTCACGCGGAAGCGGGTCGAGCCGAACGGGTCGGGATGGTTGCGCTCGCTCACGATCCTTCACCTTGTTTCGGCCGATGGCGGGCTGCAGGTGAAGTCCGCCCCTGTCGCGCGTTGAAGGGCTTCGCGCAACCGGCTAGCCCCACAGGTCGCTGCCGCACGTCGGCGTGAGATGCTGAACCAAGAGGACATCGAGCGCTTTCGATGGATCCGGCAGTCGCTCGGCGACTCGTCACAGGTCCGCCAGCACTGTCACGCCGGCGAGCGCGTGGAAGTGTGGCTCGAGGCCGGGCGGCATGACGCCGCCTGGGCGACTCGAGAGTCGCATGATCACGGCGGGCCGAGGTGGCGCGTGAGGAAGCGCTCGATGCGGCGGTACTCGTCGACCCACGCGCGGCCGTCCTCGAAGCCGTGGCCCTGGCTCGGGTAGAGCATCGCGTCGAAGTCCTTGCCGAGGCGGATCAGCTCCTCCATGAGCCGGATCGTGTCCTGCGCGAAGACGTTCGAGTCGACCATCCCGTGCAGGAGGAGCAGCGGCGCGCGCAGGCCGGCGGCGTGGTCGATGGGGGAGGAGCGCCGGTACGCCTCGGTGTGCGTCGACGGGCGGCCCAGGCGCGGCTGGGTGTAGCCCGGGCTGTACGTCCGCCAGTCGGTGACCGAGCGCAGCGCCGCGCCGCACGACCAGCGCTCGGGCGAGGTGAACAGCGCCATCAGCGTCAAGAAGCCGCCGTACGAGCCGCCGTAGCAGCCGACGCGCTCCGGATCGATCACGCCGCGCGCGGCGAGCGCATCCACCGCGTCCTCGATGTCGGTCAGGTCCTTGCCGCCCAGGTGCCCCTGCACGTCGGTGCGGAAGCGGTTGCCGTAGCCGGCGCTGCCGCGGTAGTCGACGTCGAGCACCACGTAACCCTGGCCCGCGAGGCGCGAGTGGAAGAGCAGGTTGACCTCGTACTCGCTCATCGAGTCGGTCACGTTCTGCAGATACCCGGCGCCGTGGATGAACACGACGCAGGCGCGCGGCCGGTCGGGGCGCTCCAGGCTCGTGCCGCGCGGCAGGTAGACGTGCGCGCGCACCGGCGTCCCGTCAGCGGCCTCGACCGTGAGCTTCACCGGCCGGATCCAGTCCACCGCCAGGTAGGCGTCCGGGACCGTGCGCGTCAGCCGCCGCGCGGGGGCGTCGGAGCCCGTCTCGGCGCACCACAGCTCCGCCGGCATCCCGAGCTCCTCGTGCGAGAACACGATCCGCGCCGACGCCGAGGCCACCTCGACGGAGCCGTCGAAGCCGGGCGGCGCGGCGATCCAGTGCGGTGCGCCGGCGCGCTCGCCGCGGACGACGTCGGCCGGGATCCATCCCACGTGGCGCCGCGCCGGGTCAGCGCCCCTGGCGGTGAAGACGACGCTACCGTCCTCGCGCGCGACGAAGCTCGCGAGCTCGCCCTCGACCTCGGTGAGCTGGCGTGCCGTCCCGTCGCGCGGGTCGACGGCGAAGAGCTGGCAGCGGCCGGGCGTAGTCGAGCCCTCGGCGGCCTCCGAGGGCACGAGCAGGATCGGATCGCTCGGACTCCAGCGCGCGCGCCCGCCAGGACCGCCGACCCAGCGCTCGTCGCGCTCCTCGAAGACCCTCTCCAGCTCGCCCTCGCTCCAACACCACAGCTCGAGCCTCTTGAAGTCCGCCGAGAGGCGCCGCAGCGCGTAGCGCGCCGGCTCGCCCTCGCTCGGTCGGGACCAGCCGATGTCCGAGATCCACGCGCCGGCGAGCTCGGGCAGGAGGATCTCGCTCTTCTCGCCGCTCGAGCCGTCCCACATCCAGAGGCGCCGGGGCGGCGCGACGTCGTTCGCCAGCTCGCGCCGCGCCTCGCGCGTGCTCACGCGCGGCGTAAGGAAGTCGGGCACGAGAGCCGGCGCCGGCTGCGCGCTGCGGTCGACCTCGGCGGCGGCCACGAAGCGGCCGTCGCCCGAGAGCGCGGCATCCTCGAGCCAGCGCATCTCCGCCATGCCCTCGAGGAGGATCGCCCGGCCCAGCTCGAGGTCGTAGAGCTGCGCGGCGACACGGCGCGGCGCCGGCGCCGGCGCGAGGCCGGCTCCCGAGGGCTGCACCTCGGGCGTGGCACTGGCGCTCGTAGGCTGGCCGCTCGTTTCCTGCGTGCTCGCTCCGCCTTCTTCCGGAGGCAGCTCGAGCCAGGCGACGGCGCCGCGCGGGCTGAAGACGACGCGCTGGTCGCGGCTCCATTGGAGACTCGAGGCGGCCGCCTCGATCGCGGCGGTCGGGCGGCGCACGTCTTCGAGCGCGCGAGGGATTCCGTCGAGATCGAAGAGGAAGACCTCGTCCCCGTTCGAGACCCGCAGCGTGCGGTCCTCCTCGGCGAAGGCGATCGAGCGCACGCGTCCCAGCCGCTCCGGCGGAGCTTCGGGACCCACGGCCGGCGGCTTCGACTCGCCGGTCGACTCCACCTCGGGGTCGCCCTGCGCAGGCTCCGCCGCGTCCGCGGTGGGAGCTTCGCGCGGCGCCGGCGGATCGCCGTAGATCCGCGCGACGCGCCACGAGCCGCCGGGCTCGGGCGGATCGAGCACGAACACCTCGGAGCCGCGGGCGACGGCGAGGCGGTGGCC